>CAJYRH010000606.1 GCA_913776795.1 uncultured Pseudorhodoferax sp.
GGCGCGACCGGCGTGCAGCTCGAGGGCAATGCAACGCTGCTCAAGGAGCTCGTGCGCAACCTGGTCGACAACGCCATTGCCTACACGCCCTCGCGGCTGGAGCGACCTGGCGTCATCACGGCCCACGTCCTCGCGGCCGATGGCGACGGTCCGCTGCGCCTGCGGGTGGAGGACTCGGGGCCAGGCATCCCGGCCGCCGAGCGCGAGCTGGTGTTCCAGCCGTTCTACCGTGCATTGGGCACCGATGCGGATGGCTCCGGCCTGGGCCTGTCCATCGTGCGCGAGATCGCGGGCCAGCACGGCGCCGCGGTGGCGCTGCGCGATGCGCAACCCGGCCGGCAGCCGCCAGGCACCTGCGTGGAAGTGCGCTTCGGTCCGGAGCCTGCGCGCAGCTGAGCGGGCGCGTTCAGCAGGGCGTCAGCGGGCGGCCGGCCAGCATGCCCTGCACCTGATCGCGCAGGGCTTCACCAGCGGCCGGTAGCCGCAGCCGCGCCGCATTCGGCTCCCGGTGCTCGGCCACGACGCGGGCGGTGCGCACGCCGCGCCGCGTCAGCTGCGCCAGATGTTCGTTGGCCGCTTCCTGCGTCGAGAACACCCCGAGCGACAGGCCCGGCGCAAGCGCGGCCTGCGTGATCGGTGCCGTATCCACGCGCAGGGCACGCAGTTCGGCGCGCTTCTTCTCGAGCGCATCGGCGTCGGCATAGCGGCCCATGTAGACGATGAAGCGGTCGGGCGGCGTGATGGCCTCCAGCGACCAGGCCGATGCGGGCACGCCGCCGGCTCCCAGCGCCTGGCGCAGGGCCTGGGCCTGGGCGCTGTCGAAGGGACCGGCCTGCAGACAGGCGACGGAGGGCGGCGCCGCGGCCTGCGACGCGGTAGGGGAGGGATCAGGTGCCGCGGGCGCAGCGGGCTGCGGCCAGGACGCCGCGGGAGCGGCGGGGGCGTCCGGCGCCACGCGCAGCGCTTCGGGCCGGATCTGCTGCGCCAGCCGCTGGGGTTCGCTTGCCGATTCCGGCCCCAGGCCCATGGGCGCCAGCAGCCCCTGCGACCAGGCGAAGTAGGCGCAGTTGGCGAACAGCAGGGCCAGGGCCGTGGTCCGCAGCAGCATGCTCAACCCTGGAGCGGCCGCACGCTGACCTCGGAACTGCTGACGCGCTGCAGTCCTGTCGCCGTCTGCACGCGCAGCGCGCCATCGGGGTCGACGCCGTCGCCGACCCCTTCGGTACCGTCGGACAGGCGCAGCGGCCGGCCCCTGAGCAGGTCGCGCGCCTCAAAGGCGGTGCGGAATGGCGCGAAGCCCTCGGCCTCGAATCGCTGGACGGCCTGCACCAGCGGCGGCGCGATGGCGCGCAGGGCCTGGCCGGCGTCCCAGCCTGGCTGCAGTTCGGCCAGCGCTGCGGGCGGCGTGGACAGGCCATCGCCGTCACGCGGTGCGATGTTGACGCCGATGCCCACGATGGCATGGCGCTCGCTCCCGGCCGCCACGGTCTCGATCAGGATGCCTGCCAGCTTGCGGTCCTCGAACCAGACATCGTTGGGCCACTTGAGCTGCAGCGCCGGGTGCAGGGCGCCGACCACGGCCACACCCACGGCCAGCGACAGTCCCGACCAGTCCCGGGGCGCCAGCGGCAGCGCCAGCGACATGGCCAACGAACCGCCCGGCTCGCCCTGCCAGGGCCGGCCCATGCGGCCGCGGCCAGCGGTCTGGCGCTCGGCCACGAGCAGGGTCGGCTCCGGCCGGCCGGCGCGGATGCGGCGCATCAGTTCGCTGCTGGTGGAGTCGATCTCGGGCAGCACCTCGACCGTGAATCCTGCAAAACTGGGCGCCACCGCTTCCCAGATGTCCTCCGCAGGCCAGCGCAGCATGTTCATGTGCGCCGGCGTGGCTTGGGCGACAGCAACGTGCCGCGGCAGCGCTTGGCGCCGCACCAGCAGGGGTACTCGGCCTTGAGCTTCCTGGTGTAGGGCTCGTCGATGATGAGCCCATAGTCGTAGTTCAGCTCTTCGCCGGCACGGATGTCGCGCAGCGCCTTGATGAAGATGCGGCCGTCCTGTTCGTCGGCAATGCAGTTCGGTTCGCAGGCGTGGTTGATCCAGCGCGAGGAGTTGCCACCATAGGTGGCGTCGATGACGCGGTCCTCGTCGACGTGGAAGTAGAAGGTGTGGTTGGGGTCGCTCGGGTCGTGCGGGTGGCGGTCCTGCGCCTCCTGCCAGCTGATGATCTCGCCCACGTACTCGATGATGGTCTCGCCCTCGGCGATGTCCTGCACAGCGTACACGCCCTTGCCATGCACGCCCGAACGGCGGGCCTGGATCCGGCGCGTGGGCGCTGCGGAGCGCTGGGTTTTTGAAGCCACGGCGAAACTCTGTTAGTTTAAAAAAAGAAGCAAGCGCGTGTGCGCGCGAGCGGCGGATTGTAGGAGCCACCCGCGACGGACCATGCGCCCGGACCGCGGCGCGCTGAATTACATTCGCACCCAATTCGCAAGGCGTCCGGATCCCATGCCGGGCCATGAAGGACATCGCAGAGTTTTTATGACCAAGACCTTGGTGATCGCCGAAAAGCCGTCGGTGGCGCAGGACATCGTGCGCGCACTCACCCCGGTGGCCGGCAAGTTCGACAAGCACGACGACCATTTCGAGAGCGACAAGTACGTCGTCACCAGCGCGGTCGGCCACCTGGTGGAGATCCAGGCGCCCGAGCAGTACGACGTCAAGCGCGGCAAGTGGAGCTTTGCCCACCTGCCCGTGATCCCGCCGCACTTCGACCTGAAGCCCGTGGACAAGACCAAGTCGCGGCTCAACGCCGTCGTCAAGCAGGCCAAGCGCAAGGACGTCACGGCGCTCGTGAACGCGTGCGACGCGGGCCGCGAGGGCGAGCTGATCTTCCGGCTGATCGAGCAGTACGCCGGCGGCGCCAAGCCGCTCGGCAAGCCGATCAAGCGCCTGTGGCTGCAATCCATGACGCCCCAGGCCATCCGCGAGGGCTTCGACCGCCTGCGCAGCGAACAGCAGATGCAGGGCCTGGCCGACGCGGCGCGCTCGCGCTCGGAGGCCGACTGGCTGGTCGGCATCAACGGCACGCGCGCCATGACGGCCTTCAACTCGCGCGACGGCGGCTTCTTCCTGACCACGGTCGGCCGCGTGCAGACGCCCACGCTGTCGGTGGTGGTCGAGCGCGAGGAGCAGATCCGCAAGTTCGTGAGCCGCGACT
The DNA here is from genome assembly GCA_913776795.1 of uncultured Pseudorhodoferax sp. The sequence continues at coordinate 3,215 of CAJYRH010000606.1, forward strand.
ACTGGGAGATCCACGGCCTGTTCGACGCCCAGGCTGGCCAGTACCCTGGCAAATACTTCGACCCGGCCTTCAAGAAGGCCAGCGCGCCGCTGTTGCCCAACGGTGAGTCCGACCCCGAGCAGCGCGCCGACCGCGTCTGGAACGCGCGCGACGCCCAGGCCATCGCCGAGGCCGTGCGCGGCCAGCCCGCCACCGTCACCGAGGAGAGCAAGCCCACGACCCAGGCCAGCGGCCTGCTGTTCGACCTGACCTCGCTGCAGCGCGAGGCCAACAGCCGCTTCGGTTTCTCGGCCAAGACCACGCTCGCGCTGGCGCAGAGCCTGTACGAACGCCACAAGGCCCTGACCTACCCGCGGACCGACTCGCGCGCGCTGCCCGAGGACTACCTGCCCGTGGTCAAGGACACCATGAAGATGCTGGCCCACAGCGGCATGAAGCACCTGGCGCCGTTCGCCCAGCAGGCCATCGATGGCGGCTACGTGAAGCCCGGCAAGCGCGTGTTCGACAACGCGAAGGTGTCGGACCACTTCGCCATCATTCCCACGCTGCAGGCGCCCAGCGGCCTGTCGGAAGCCGAGCAGAAGCTCTACGACTTCGTCGTGCGGCGCTTCCTGTCGGTGTTCTTCCCGAGCGCCGAGTTCCAGGTCACGACGCGCATCAGCACGGTCGACACGCAGGGCCGCAAGTACGCCTTCCGCTCCGACGGCAAGGTGCTGGTCAAGCCGGGCTGGATGGCCATCTACGGCAAGGAAGCCGAGGGCGAGGACGACGAGAAGGAAGGCGGCAAGCGCCTGGTGCCCGTGCAGCCCGGCGAGAAGGTGCGCGTCAACACGGCCGAGGCCAAGGGCCTCAAGACCCGTCCGCCGGCCCGCTACAGCGAAGCCACGCTGCTGGGCGCCATGGAAGGCGCGGGCAAGCTCATCGACGACGACGAGTTGCGCGAGGCCATGCAGGAAAAAGGCTTGGGCACGCCGGCCACGCGTGCGGCCATCATCGAAGGCCTGTTGAACGAGAAGTACATGCTGCGCGAAGGCCGCGAGCTGATTCCCACGGCGAAGGCTTTCCAGCTCATGACGCTGCTGCGCGGCCTGGGGGTAGAGGAGCTTTCCAAGGCCGAGTTGACCGGCGAGTGGGAATACAAGCTGGCCCAGATGGAAAAGGGCACGCTCAGCCGCGACGCCTTCATGCGCGAGATCGCGCAGATGACCGAGCACATCGTCAAGAAGGCCAAGGAATACGACCGCGACACGGTGCCGGGCGACTACGCCACGCTCAGCGCGCCGTGCCCCAACTGCGGCGGCGTGGTCAAGGAGAACTACCGCCGCTACGCCTGCGCCGGCAAGAAGGGTTCGGGCCAGGACGCCTGCGGCTTCTCGTTCACCAAGTCGCCCGCCGGCCGCACCTTCGAGATCGCCGAGGCCGAGGCCCTGGTGCGCGACAAGCACATCGGCCCGCTGGAGGGTTTCCGCTCCAAGGCCGGCTGGCCCTTCGTGGCCGAGATCCGCCTGGCTTTCAGCGAGGACGACAAGAACTGGAAGCTGGAGTTCGACTTCGGCGACGACGAGAAGGACCCTGCCGAGACCGGCGAGATCGTCGATTTCGGCGGCCAGGCCAGGCTGGGGCCCTGCCCCAAGTGCGGTGCGGGCGTCTATGAATTCGGCAGCAACTACATCTGCGAGCACTCGGTGCCCACGCCCGCGCAGGTCCAGCCCAGTTGCGACTTCAAGACCGGCAAGGTCATCCTGCAGCAACCCGTGGACGAGGCCCAGGTGAAGAAGCTGCTGGCCGAGGGCAAGACCGACCTGCTCGACAAGTTCGTGAGCATGCGCACACGGCGCAGTTTCAAGGCCTTCCTGGCCTGGAACAAGGACGAGGGCAAGGTGACCTTCGAGTTCGAGCCGCGCGAATCCAAGTTCCCGCCGCGCAAGGGTGCCGCGTTCGCCGCGAAGAAGGCGGCGCCGGCCAAGAAGGCCGCTGCCGCGAAGAAGGCGCCGGCGACCAAGACGGCAGCCGCCAAGACGCCGCGCAAGGCCGCGGCCGGCACGGGCTTGAAACCCAGCGCCGCCCTGGCCGCCGTGATCGGCGACACACCCGTGCTGCGCACCGAGGCCACCAAGAAGCTCTGGGACTACATCAAGGCTAAGGGCCTGCAGGACCCAAAGGACAAGCGCAGCATCCAGGCCGACGCGGCGTTGCAGGCAGTATTCGGCAAGTCCAGCGCCACCATGTTCGAGCTGGCCGGCATCCTCGGCAAGCACCTGGCCTGAGCCAACCACCGAAGGCGCAGGAGCGGCGACGCTCCTGCGCTTTTTTCTTTCAGGAGACAAGACCCATGCGCATCACCTTCCTCCGCCGCAGCCTGCTGGCCGGCCTCGCCCTGTCCGTGCTCGCGCCGCTGGCCCATGCGGCCTGGCCCGAAAAGCCGATCCGCCTGGTCGTGCCCTTCCCGCCGGGCCAGGCCTCGGACATCTTCGCGCGTGCGCTGGCCGAGCAACTGGGCAAGCGCCTGGGCCAGCCCATCGTGGTCGACAACAAGGCCGGCGCGGGCAGCAACATCGGCACCGAGATGGTGGCGCGCGCCGCGCCCGATGGCTACACGCTGCTGATTGCAGGCAGCGCCATGGCCGTGAACCAGACGCTGTACAAGAAGCTTGGCTACGACCCCGCCAAGGACCTGGTCGGCATCTCGCTGATCGCCAAGGTGCCGCTGGTGTTCCTGGCCACGCCGGCCTCGGGCATCAAGACGCTGGCGCAAATGGTGCAGCAGGCCAAGGCCGCGCCGGGCCGGCTCAACTACGCCAGCGCCGGCATCGGTGGTTCGCAGCACCTTTCGGGCGAGATGCTGAAGGCCCAGGCCGGCGTGTTCATCACCCACATCCCCTACCGCGGCAGCGGCCCGGCCCAGGCCGACTTCCTGGGCAACCAGGTGCCGCTGATGGTGGACTCGGTCACGGCCGCGCTGGCCAACATCCAGGCTGGCCGCGCCGTGCCGCTGGCCGTTACCTCGGCCATGCGCTCCAGCCAGCTGCCCGATGTGCCCGCCGTGCGCGAGAGCGGCGTGGCCGGCCTCAAGGACTTCGAGGCCGTGGGCTGGCTCGGCCTGATGGCACCCACCGGCACGCCGGCCGAGATCGTGGCACGGCTGAACCAGGAGGTGGTCGAGATCCTGCGCCGCGAATCCATGGTCAAGTTCATGCGCGACCGCGGCTCCGAAGCAGCCCCGACGACGGGCCCGGAATTCGACCGCTTCATCGCCAGCGAGATCACCAAGTGGGGCGTGGCCGTGAAGGCCTCGGGCGCGACGGCTGACTGATCGGTCTCGGACCGTCACCAACGTGGCCCATCCGCACCTCGGCCGCCGGACCGGATGGCGTTCCCGGTCTCGGCGGCGCCCTGCAGCGGTCTGCGCAGGATCCAGCCGTCCTGCACCTGGGCGCTTACGAAGCGCTGCGCAGGGGCCTTCGATAATTGCGCGATGGACAGACTGAAGCAGCTGGAGTCGTTCGTCTCCGTCGCCACGCGCGGCAGCCTGACGGCGGCAGCCAGGGCCGAGGGCGTGGCTCCGGCCGTCATGGGGCGCCGGCTCGATGCCCTGGAAGAGCGCCTGGGCGTGCGCCTGCTGGTCCGCACCACGCGGCGCATCACGCTGACCTACGAAGGCACGGCGTTTCTGGAGGACTGCCAGCGTCTGCTGGTCGAACTGGCCAATGCCGAGGCCAGCGTGGGTGCCGGTGGGGTGCGCGCCAGCGGGCACCTGCGCGTGACAGCGCCTGCCGGCTTCGGACGCCGCCACGTGGCGCCGCTGGTGCCGCGCTTCCACGAACTGCACCCCGAAGTCACGATCTCGCTGAACCTCAGCGACCGCCTGGTCGACCTGCCCGGCGAGAGTTTCGATTGCGCCGTGCGCGTGGGCGACCTGCCCGATTCCTCGCTGGTCAGCGTGCGCCTGGCAGACAACCGGCGCCGCTGCGTGGCCACGCCGGAATTCCTGCGGCGGCACGGCACCCCACGCCTGCCGTCGGACCTGCCCAGGTTCGCCTGCCTGACCCTGTCCAGCGACGCCTCGCAGTCGCGCGGCTGGGCGTTCGCCGTGCCGGATGCGCGCGGCGGGCGCGAGGTCATCCACCTCAAGCCCGGCGGTCCGCTGGACTGCTCGGACGGCCAGGTGTTGCACGACTGGTGCCTGGCCGGCTACGGCATCGCCTGGCGCAGCACCTGGGAGGTGGAGGCCGAGATCGCCGCCGGGCTTCTGGTGTCGGTGCTGGACGACTTCGCAGCGCCACCGAACGGCATCTACGCCGTGTTTCCGCAGCGCAAGCACCTGCCGCTGCGCGTGCGGCTGTGGCTGGATTTCCTGAAGATGCAGTATGCGCAGCCGGAGTTCTGGAGCGGCAGGCCGCCGGCGTTCAGAATAGGGCGGCCTGCACTGCACCACGAGCCTTCACGATGATCCTGGAATCCGTTCTGGCCTATGTCCACTGGGTCGCCATCTTCACGATGGTGGTGTTCCTCTCCAGCGAGGCCGCGCTGTGCCGCGTGGAGTGGATGAATGCGCGCGTGGTGGAGCGGCTCGCGCGCGTGGACATGCTCTACGGCATCGCGTCCGTCGCTGTGTTGCTGACGGGCTTTGTGCGCACGGCGGGTGGGGCCAAGGGCATGGGGTGGTACTGGTCCAACCCTTTGCTGCATGCCAAGGTCACCTTGTTCGTGGTGATCGGATTGATGTCGATCAAGCCCACGCTGACCTATCTGCGCTGGCGCCGCCAGTTGCGCGCCACCGGCGCCCTGCCGTCCGATGAGGAGGTGCGCCGCACGCGCAGGCTGGTGATGGTGCAGGCGCACCTGATCCCGCTGGTGGCGTTGTTGGCGGTGTTCTTCGCGCGCGGCTTCGGCAAGTAGGCCGCCGGCTGCCGCAATGACAACGGCCCCTTGCGGGGCCGTTCGATCGGGGAAGGCTGCTTCAGGCCTTGTTGCAGTCCGACAGGAATTTGTTGCGCTCGTCACCCTTGAGTCCCTTGGCCGCGGCCTCCTTGCTGCACGCGCCCAGCTTGGAACCCGGCCTGCCGGCGGCGGCAGGAGCGGCGGCGGCCGTCACGCCCTTGTTGCAGTCCGAAAGGAACTGTTTGCGCGCGTCGCCCTTGAGTTCCTTGGCGGCGGCTTCCTTGCTGCAGGCGCCCAGCTTGGAGCCGCTCTTGGCCGCGGCGGCCGGCGCGGCCGTGAGGCCCTTGTTGCAATCGGAGAGGAACTTGTTGCGCTCGTCACCCTTGAGTCCCTTGGCCGCAGCCTCCTTGCTGCAGGCACCGAGCTTGGATCCGGAGGATTTGGCGTCGTCGGCGGCGTGGGCGCTGCCCAGCGACAGGGCGAACGCCGCGGCCAGGAGGAGGGAGGCGGTTTTCAACATGGAATGTCCTTCGTATGCGTTGAAGTGGGCAGGCCCGGCAAAGGAGCCGGCCCGACTCTAACGCTGCAGTCCGCGCGCGGATGACCCGGTTTCTGACAGTTCTGTCGCCAGCCGTTGCGCCATCTGGGCGAAGATGGCCCGCACGGCCTCGTCCAGCCATCGCAGTGTGTCGCGCCCGTCGCCCTTGCGCCGCAGCAGCGCGAGCACCTGGTCCTGCGCCGGGCGGCGGATGCGCCGCAGCACGACGCCCGTGCGCGCCAGCAGCGTGGCCGACTGCGGCACCAGTGCATGGCCCAGGCCGGCCGCCACGAGGTCGAGCACGCCGTGCACGGTGCTGGCCTCGTAGCGGATGCGCGGGCTGAAGCCGGCGCGCGCGCACAGGTGGATGGATTGGTCGAAGTAGGCCGGGCCGCGGTGCCGCGTGAACGCCACGAAGTCCTGCTCTGCCAGCGCGCGCAGGTCGACGGAACCGCGCTGCGTGGCTTGCTCGGCGGCGGGCGAGGCCAGGCAGAACGGGTCGGCCATCTGCGTGGGGGCCACCACGTGCGGATGCCGGGCCGGGCTGCGTGCGATGCCGGCGTCCAGGTGGCCTGCGACCAGTGCCTCGGTCTGTGCGCTGCTGATCATCTCGCGCAGATCAAGGCGCAGGTTCGGGTGCGCGGCGCGCAGCTGGCGCACCAGCGCGGGCAACACCGTGCTGCTGGCCGACGGTACGTAGCCCAGCGCCAGCGTGCTGCTGGCGCCTTCGCCCTGCAGCCGCTCCTTGAGGTGGCCGGCGCGGTCCAGCAGCGCGCGGGCCTCGGGCACCAGCGCCTCGCCAGCGGCCGTCAGCCGCACGCCCTTGGGGTGGCGCACGAACAGCGGCGTGCCCATCTCGTCCTCGAGCTGGCGGATCTGCACCGACAGCGGCGGCTGCGCGATGAACAGCTTCTCGGCCGCACGGCTCAGGCTGCCGGTTTCGGCCACGGCGATGAAGTAGCGCAGATGCCGCAATTCCATGGTCTTTCCCATACCTCTTGGATAGGGCAAACATACTCGAACGGTGTTTGGAATATTGCTTTGCGCTGCCGAGAATTCCGCCATCCCTTTTGGAGACAGACCCATGAAGAGACTTCTCACTGTCGCGCTCGCCGGCCTGGCCCTCGCGGCGTCGGCCCAGGACTGGCCGAGCAAACCCGTCAAGCTGGTCGTGCCGGCGCCAGCGGGCAGCTCGCTGGACTTCATCGCCCGCACCCTGGGCGACAAGCTGCGCGAGCGCTGGAAGCAGCCCGTGGTGGTGGACAACAAGGCCGGCGCCGGCGGCATGCTGGGCATGGCCGTGGTCGCCAAGGCGCCGGCCGACGGCCTGCTGCTTGGCATCGGCTTCAACGGGCCGATCGCGTTCGGGCCCTACATGTACAAGAAGATGAGCTACGACCCAGCCAAGGATCTGTTGCCCATCGTGCTGACCTCCTCGCAGCCCAATGTGCTGGCGGTGCCGGCGAACAGCCCCGCCAAGACCCTGCCCGAATATGTGGCCTGGGCCAAACAGCAGAACGGAAAGGTCAGCTACGCCTCGGTCGGCGCCGGCAGCTCCTCGCACCTGACGATGGAGCTGTTCCGCAGCACGGCCGGATTCAACGCCACGCACATTCCGTTCGCGGGCTCGCCGCCGGCCGGCCTGTCGGTCGCATCGGGCGAGACCCAGGGGCTGTTCACGGTCGCACCGGCCCTGCTGCCACTGATCCAGGGCGGCCGCATCCGGCTGCTGGCAGCCACCAGCTTGAAGCGCATGGATGGCATGGCCGACGTGCCGACGGTGGCGGAGCAGGGCTACCCCGACTTCGAGGCGCTGGCCTGGAACGGCCTGTTCGCGCCCGCCGGTATGCCGCCCGAACTTGTCGCCCGCATCAACGCCGACGTCAACGCCGTGATGCAGGACGCCAGCGTGCGCGAGGCCTTCGCCAAGCAGGGCCTGGCCATCGGCGGCGGCACGTCCGACAGCTTCAAAACCTTCATCGCGGCCGAGGGCAGAAAGTGGGGCGCGATCATCCAGAAGGTCGGCATCACCGTCGATTGAGCGCCATGCAAGCACTGCAGAAGACCCACGCGGCCGCTGGCCTCGAACTCGTCGAAGTTCCGCAGCCCATTGCGGGTGCCGACGAGGTGCTGGTGCGCGTGCGCGCCACCGGCATCTGCGGCAGCGACCTGCACGTGGACGACTGGACGCCGAGCTACGCCTTCATCACGCCCAGCATCCCGGTCACCCTTGGCCACGAGTTCGTCGGCGTGGCGCAGAACGGCCCGTTGGCCGGGCGCCGCGTGGTGGTGCGGCCCTCGGTCACCTGCGGCGTCTGCGCGGCCTGCACGGACGGCCGCCACGACGCCTGCGAGCGCCGCCGCGGCATCGGCATGACACGCGACGGCGCCTTCGCGCCCTGGGTGCGCGTGCCGCAGCGCAACTGCGTGCCGGTGCCCGACAGCCTCAGCGACGAAATGGCCGCGCTGACCGAGCCGCTGACCATCTCCATGCAGGCGCTGCGCATCGCGGGCGACGTGGCCGGCCTGCGCGTGCTGGTCATGGGCCCCGGCACCATCGGCCAGGGCATCGCGGCTCTGGCGCGTCGTGCGGGCGCCAGCCAGGTCGTGGTCAGCGGTTATGACGATGCGCCCCGCTTCGACGCGCTGCGCGCCATGGGCTTCGAGTCGCTGGTCGACGTGAAGGCCCAGTCGCTGGCCGAGGGCACGCGGCCCTATACGGGTGGCGCACCCTTCGACCTCGTGTTCGAGGCCACCGGCGTGCCCGAGACCATCGCCGAGGCGCTGGCCCTGCTGCGCCGCAACGGCACCGTGGTCGTGACCGGCATCCACGCACGCCCGCTCACGCTGGATCTCACGCCGCTGGTGCGCAACCAGCAGCAGCTGCGCGGGTCCTTCCGCCCGCCCGAATCCGACTGGCCGCTGGCGCTGGCGCTGATGGGCGAGATGGACGCCCAGCTGCGCCCCATGGTCAGCCATGTGCTGCCGCTGGCCCGTGCGCACGAGGGCTTCGCGCTCGCCCATGGCAAACAGGCCAGCAAGGTGCTGCTGTGTCCGGAGCCCTGCGATGGCTGAAGCCACGGCGCTGCTGGCGCTTTGGAATGGTGTGGATCCCGCGCACGAGGCCGAGTACAACCGCTGGCATGCACAGGAGCACGTGCCCGAGCGGCTCACGGTGCCGGGCATGCAATGGGCGCGCCGCTACGTCGCGCTGTGGCCGCAAACCGGCCCGCGCTACCTCACGCTGTACGGCCTGCGCGACGCCCGGGTGCTCGAGGAAGACGCCTACCAGCGCCTGCTGCGCGAACCCACGCCGTGGAGCGCGCGCATGCGACCCCGCCTGTGCGATCTCTCGCGCTGGGTCTGTGCGCTGGTGGCGCCGCAAGCCGCACCCCAGGGCGCCTGGCTCCAGGTGCACCTCTTCGACGCTGCGCAGGCCGCCCGCCACCGGGCGGACAGCCCGGCCGACCTGCTGGCCGAGCGCATGCCGGACGCCGCACCGCTGCCCTGGCTGCGGGGCGGCCAGGCGCTGGCCGTGCAGGGCCGCTGGCTCGTGGCCCGGGGCATGCCCCGGCAGCCGGTCAGCCTGGCGGCGCAGTCCCTGGTCTACGCCGCGTTGCCCGTGGGCGCAGCCTGAGTCCTGGCGTGTAACCGGCCGGCGCGATGGCGCCACCTAAAATCCCGGGGATGTTCTCCGTCAAACAAGAATTGCTGGCCGCGCTGGGCGCTGCGCTGGAACAGGTGTCCCCCGGCGCCGGGGCCCGCGCGGCTTTCGAAACGCCCAAGGTCGCCGCCCACGGCGACCTGGCCTGCACCGCGGCCATGCAGCTGGCCAAGCCGCTCAAGCTCAACCCGCGCCAGCTGGGCGAGCAGCTGCGCACGGCGCTGATGGCGCAGCCGGCCGTGGCGCAATGGGTCGCGGCCATCGACATCGCCGGCCCCGGCTTTCTGAATCTGAAGCTCCAGCCCGAGGCCAGGCAACAGGTGGTGCGGGAAGTTCTGTCGATGGGCGAGCGCTTCGGCATGCAGCCTGCGAACGGCCGCAAGGTGCTGGTGGAATTCGTCTCGGCCAACCCGACCGGCCCACTGCACGTGGGCCATGGCCGACAGGCGGCGCTGGGTGACGCGATCTGCAACCTGTACCAGTCGCAGGGCTGGGACGTGTACCGCGAGTTCTACTACAACGACGCCGGCGTGCAGATCGCCACGCTGGCCAACTCCACGCAGCTGCGTGCCAAGGGTGTCAAGCCCGGCGATTCCAGCTGGCCTGAGGCCGCCTACAACGGCGACTACATCGGCGACATCGCGGCCGATTTCCTCGCGAAGAAGACGGTCAAGGCCGACGACCGCGAGGTCACGGCCAGCGGCGACGTCAACGACCTGGATTCGGTGCGCGAGTTCGCCGTCGCCTACCTGCGCCGCGAGCAGGACCTGGACCTCAAGGCCTTCCAGGTGCGTTTCGACAACTTCTACCTGGAATCCAGCCTGTACACCTCGGGCCGCGTCGACGACGCCGTGGCGCGCATGCAGGCCTCGGGCAAGACCTACGAGAAGGACGGCGCGCTGTGGCTCAAGTCGACCGACTACGGCGACGACAAGGACCGCGGGATGCGCAAGTCCGAGGGCGGCTACACCTACTTCGTGCCCGACGTGGCCTACCACATCGCCAAGTGGGAGCGCGGCTTCACCAAGGTCGTCAACATCCAGGGCACGGACCACCACGGCACCATCGCGCGCGTTCGCGCCGGCCTGCAGGCGGCCAATGTGGGCATCCCCGAGGGCTACCCCGACTACGTGCTGCACACCATGGTGCGCGTGATGCGCGGCGGCCAGGAGGTCAAGATCTCCAAGCGCGCCGGCAGCTACGTGACGCTGCGCGACCTGATCGAGTGGACCAGCAAGGACGCGGTGCGCTTCTTCCTGCTCTCGCGCAAGCCCGACACCGAGTACGTGTTCGACGTCGACCTGGCCATCGCCCAGAGCAACGACAACCCGGTCTACTACGTGCAGTACGCCCACGCGCGCATCTGCTCGGTGCTGGCGGCCTGGGGCGGCGACCGCGCCAGCCTGGCGCAGGCCGACCTGTCGGCGCTGCAGAGCCCGCAGGCCGACGCGCTGATGCAGCTGCTGGCCAAATACCCCGACATGCTGACCAGCGCGGCGGCCGAGTTCGCGCCGCACGACGTGAGCTTCTACTTGCGCGAGCTGGCCTCCAGCTACCACAGCTACTACGACGCAGAGCGCATCCTGGTCGACGAGCTGGCCGTGCGCAGCGCCCGCGTGGCGCTGGTGGCGGCCACGGCGCAGGTGCTGCGCAACGGCCTGGCGCAACTGGGCGTCAGCGCGCCCGAGAAGATGTGACACCCCGATGACGCAAGCACAACAACGCAAGCGGACTGTGACCAAGCCGGTCGCCAGGGCCGGACGTGGGCAGGGCGGCGGCACCGTCATCGGCTTCATCGCCGGTGTGGTGGTGGGGCTCGTGGCGGCGCTGGCCATGGCCGTCTACGTGACCAAGGTGCCGGTGCCATTCATGAGCGGAAAGACGCCGTCGGGCCGGCCGGTCGACGACGACGCCGAGGCCCGCAAGAACCAGAACTGGGACCCGAACGCGCCGCTGCATGGCCGCAACCCGGCGCGTCCGGCTGCGCCCGCATCGTCGTCGGCGCCGGTGCCGGGTTCGCCGGCCGCGCCGCCCGTGGTGGCCACCCCCGCGCCGGCGACGGCGCCGCGGGTGGACAGCGGCAGTGCCACGGCGCCGCGGCAGGCCGCGCCGTCGGCCGACCCACTCGGCGACCTGGCCCGTGCCCGATCCAACGGCGCACCTGCCGCTGCCGCGGCGCCAGCGGCCACGGCCGATCCGTTCGACTACTTCGTGCAGGCTGGTGCCTTCCGCACGGCCGACGACGCCGAGGCCCAGCGTGCCCGCCTGGCCATGATGGGCCTGGAGGCCCGCGTGACCGAGCGCGAGCAGGCCGGGCGGACCGTGTACCGCGTGCGCATGGGGCCCTACCATTCGCGTGAGGATGCCGAACGCACCAAGTCGCGGCTGGACAGCACCGGCGCCGATTCGGCACTGGTGCGCGTGCAGCGCTGAGGCCTACCGGCAACTGAAACTTTTTACGCACGTCGCCGATCAGACCGGCCCTAGGAGTGGAAACCAATGAAACGTCGTGAGTTCTCGAAAGCCGGCCTGGCCGTGTCCGCGCTGGGCATGGCGCCTGCCGTCTGGGCGCAGGCGAAGGCCGGCACCGACTACCTGGTGCTGGACAAGCCCGCCGGCACCGAAGCACCGCCCGGCAAGATCGAGGTGGTGGAGTTTTTCTGGTACGCCTGCCCCCACTGCAATGCCTTCGAGCCGGCGCTGGAGTCCTGGGTCAAGCAGTTGCCCAAGGACGTGGCCTTTCGCCGCGCGCCCGTGGCGTTTCGCAACGACTTCGTTCCGTTGCAAAAGCTCTACTACGCGCTGGAAGCGCTGGGCAAGGTGGACGAGCTGCACCGCAAGGCGTTCTATGCCATCCACGTGGACAAGCATCGCCTGAATACGGACGACACGGTGATCGCCTGGGCTGCCACCCAGGGCCTGGACAAGGCCAAGTTCACCGAGACCTACAACTCGTTCAATGTGGCCACCAAGGTGCGCAAGGCCACGCAGCTGCAGGATGCCTACAAGCTGGCGGGTGTGCCGGCCCTGGGCGTCAACGGCCGTTATTACACCGACGGCACGCTGGCGCAAAACATGAACCGTGCCCTGACCGTCACGGACCAGCTCATCGTCGAGCAGCGCGGCAAGGCCAAGTCATAGACTGCGCAGATATTGCACTGCACAATGGCCCGCTCACGCGGGCCATGTCGTTTTTGCATTCGTCCGCGCCCGTTACAATGGGCGAGCAAGATTCGTGCCTTTCATGAAACCCAACTCCGCCCACCTCCTCGTCAGCCTGGCCCTGGCCCTGTCTTCCGGACTGGCGCTGGCCGAACGCGCCGACCGCGACAAGCCCATGAACATCGAGGCCGATGCCATGCGCTACGACGACCTCAAGCAGCTGAACGTGTTCACGGGTCGCGTGGTCGTGACCAAGGGGACCATCCTGGCGCGCGGGGCGCGCGTGGAAGTGCGCAAGGACGCCCAGGGCTACCAGTTCGCCACCATCACCGCGGCGCCGGGCGAGCTGGCCTATTACCGCGAGAAGCGCGAGGGCGTGGACGAATACGTCGAGGGCCAGGGCGAAGTGATCGACTACGACGGCAAGGCCGACAAGGTCATCTTCACGCGCCGGGCCGTCATGCGACGCTTCGTCGGCAGCACCATGAACGACGAGGTGACGGGCAACGTCATCGTCTACAACAACGTGACCGAGGTCTTCACCGTCGATTCGGCCAAGTCGGGCGGCAGCGGCCCTGGCGGGCGTGTGCGCGCGATGCTGACACCGACCCCGGCCGCCAGTGCGCCCCGGGCTCCCCAGCAACCGACATCGCCTCTCAAGCCCAGCACCCGGCTGGGAACGGAGACGAACTGAAGTGGGGGCCACGGACAGCGTCTTCGGCGAGACAGGCGGCAGCCGTCTGGTCGCGCGGCAGCTGCAGAAGACGTACGGCAGCCGCAAGGTGGTGCACGACGTCTCGTTGACCGTCAACAAGGGCGAGGTGGTGGGCTTGCTGGGCCCCAATGGTGCCGGAAAGACCACCTCGTTCTACATGATCGTGGGCCTGGTGCGGGCCGACGGCGGCAACATCTCCATCGACGGCGAGCCGGTCGAGCACATGCCGATCCACCGGCGCTCCAGCCTCGGCCTGTCCTACCTGCCGCAGGAGGCCTCGATCTTCCGCAAGCTGTCGGTCCAGGAGAACGTGCGTGCCGTGCTGGAGCTGCAGCGCACGCCCGAGGGCAAGACGCTCGGCCGCAAGGAGATCGAGGACCGCCTGACCGGCCTCCTGCAAGATCTGCGCGTGGACCATCCGCGCGATTCTTCGGCGCTGGCCTTGTCCGGCGGCGAGCG
>CAJYRH010000607.1 GCA_913776795.1 uncultured Pseudorhodoferax sp.
CGCCAAGACCGACCGCGCCGTGGCCGAGCTGTTCCCCGAGGACGCGGCCCTGCACCGCTGGCTCGACAAGGCGGGGACGCAGGTGCATTTCGAGGGACTGCCCGCGCGCATCTGCTGGCTCGGCTACCAGGAGCGCCACCTGGCGGGCCTGAAGTTCAACGAGATGGTCGCCTCGGGCGAGCTGTCGGGGCCGATCGTGATCGGTCGAGACCACCTCGACGCGGGATCCGTCGCCTCCCCCTACCGCGAGACCGAGGCCATGGCCGACGGTTCGGACGCGATCGCCGACTGGCCGCTGCTGAACGCGCTGCTCAACACCGCGGGCGGCGCCACCTGGGTCAGCCTGCACCATGGCGGTGGCGTGGGCATGGGCTACTCGCAGCATGCGGGCATGGTCATCGTGTGCGATGGCACCGAGGCCGCCGACAAGCGCCTGGCGCGCGTGCTCGTCAACGACTGTGGCTCCGGCGTGATGCGCCATGCCGACGCAGGCTACGAGCTGGCGATTGCCACGGCCAAGAAGTTCGGCCTCAAGCTGCCCATGGTGAAGTGATGGACCGGCTGCCGGACACCGAGGCACTGCGCCAGCGCGTGGCCGAGCGCGTGGACGATGCGACCGTCCTGCAGTTCCAGCGCGACGGCGCCTGCGTCGTCCGCCAGCTGTTGACGCAGGGCGAACTCGCGCTGCTGGCAGACGGCATCGAGGCCAACCTGGCCGCGCCCAGCCCGCGTGGCAAGGTGGCGAGCCGGCCCGACGATCCGGGCCGCTTCTTCGAGGACTTCTGCAACTGGCAGCACATCGCCGCCTACCGCCGCTTCGTGTTCGAGACGCCGCTGGCGCTGCTGGCCCAGCGCCTCATGGGCTCGCGCGAAGTGCGCCTGTACCACGACCATCTGCTCGTCAAGGAGCCCGGCACGCGGCAGAAGACACCGTGGCACCAGGACCAGCCCTACTACAACATCGACGGCATGCAGAACGTCAGCATGTGGATCCCTGTCGACCCGGTGCCGCGCGCGTCCACGCTGGAGTTCGTGGCCGGCTCACACAAAGGTCCCTGGCTCATGCCGCGCACCTTCATGGACCACCAGGCCAAATGGTTCCCCGAGGGCAGCCTCGCGGACCTGCCCGACATCGAGGGCGCGCGCGAGCGCTGGGACATCCTGGGCTGGGACATCGCGCCGGGCGACTTCGTCTGCTTCCACATGCTGACCCTGCATGCGGCGGCCGGCGTGGGGAACCAGCAGCGTCGCCGCGTGTTCTCGCTGCGCTTCCTGGGCGACGACATCCGCCACGCGCCGCGGCGCTGGACCACCTCGCCCGATTTCCCCGGCCTGGCCGACGAATTGCCAGCGGGCGCACCCATGGACCATCCGCTGTTCCCGCGGCTGGTGGGCTGAGCCCCCGGCCCCGATCCTGCTAGATCCCCCGCTCCACCGACTTTCCCCAAGGAGAACCCCGTGTCCCTTCGCCGCCACCTGCTCGCCCTGGCGCTGCTGTCGTCCACCGCCCTTGGCGCCCACGCCCAGGCCGTGCTCAAGGTCGCCACCGACGCCACCTTCCCGCCCATGGAATTCTTCGAGAACAACCAGCGCACGGGCTTCGACACCGAACTCGTGGAGGCCATCGGCAAGCAGATGGGCCGCAAGATCGAGTGGGTGGACATCGACTTCAAGGGCCTGATCCCGGCGCTGGTCTCCAAGCGCGTGGACATGGCCGTGTCGGCCATCTACATCACCGACGAGCGCAGGAAGGTGGTGGACTTCACCGAGCCCTACTACGCGGGTGGCCTCGTGGCCATGGTCAAGGCCGACAACGCGACCATCAAGTCGCCGGCCGACCTGGCCGGCAAGAAGGTCAGCGTGCAGGTGGGCACCAAGTCCGTCAGCTATCTCAAGGAGGCACATCCCAAGGTCCAGCTGGTCGAGGTCGAGAAGAACCAGGAGATGTTCAACCTCGTGGACGTGGGCCGCAGCGACGCCGCCGTCACGGGCAAGCCGGCCGCGTACCAGTACGTGCGCACGCGCCCCGGCCTCAAGGTGCTGCCCGAGCAGCTCACGACCGAGGAGTACGGCATGGCGCTGCGCAAGGACACGCCCGAGCTGACCCGTGCCGTGAACGAGGCGCTGGCCATGCTCAAGGCAAACGGCAGCTACGCTGCCATCGTCAAGAAGTGGTTCCCGGCGACGCCTTGATGCACGCCATCCTGGGTTGACATGGATCTGGATTTTTCTCCCGTCCGGGGCGGCTGGGACGCGCTCGCGCGCGGCACGCTGGTCACCGTCGAGATCACGGTCTGCGCGCTGCTGCTGGGCTGCGCGCTCGGCCTGCTGGTCGGCATCGGCCGCCTGAACCCGCGGCGCCGCTGGCTCCACGCCGCCTGCACGGCCTACGTGACCGTGGTGCGTGGAACGCCCTTGCTGGTGCAGCTGTTCATCCTGTTCTTCGGCCTGCCGCACTTCGGCCTGCTGCTGCCGGCCTTCCTGTGCGGCGTGCTGGGCCTGGGCGTGTACTCGGGCGCCTATGTGTCGGAGATCGTGCGCGGGGCCATCCAGTCGATCGACCAGGGGCAGACCCTGGCCGCGCAGTCGCTGGGGATGACGGCGCCCACGGCCATGCGCCACATCGTTCTGCCGCAGGCCGTGGTGCGCATGATCCCGCCGCTGGGCAACGAGTTCATCGCGCTGATCAAGAACTCGGCCCTGGTCTCGCTCCTGACCATCCACGACGTCATGCACGAGGGGCAGAAGATCATCAGCACGTCCTACCGCTCGCTGGAGGTCTACCTGGCGATCGCGGCCGTGTACTTCGCGCTGACCGGCACGGTGATGCTGGTGCTGCGGCATTTCGAACGGCGGCTGAGCCAGGGAGGGCTGGTGCGGTGAGGGCAACGCCGTTCGGACCTCTGCAGGCGCGCTTCTGCCTCGCGGGGCTGGCCGCAGGCCTCAAGATGCACACATGAATTCATTCCATCTTTTCGACACCGCGGCCCTGCCCGCCACACCGTGGAAGAACGGCGGCGGCAGCACGCGCGAGATCGCCAGCTGGCCGAGCGGCGCGGGCTTCGAGAACTTCGACTGGCGCGTGTCGATCGCCAGCATTGCGGCCAGCGGTCCGTTCTCGACCTTTGCCGGCGTGGACCGCGTCATCACGCTGCTCGAGGGCGACGGCGTGCGTCTGCACGGCGAGGCGCTGGACCACCGCCTGGCCAAGCCGCTGGCGCCCTTCGCATTCCGTGGCGACGACCGCATCGATTGCACGCTGCTGGGCGGCCCCTGCAGCGACTTCAACGTGATGACCCGGCGCAGCCGGCTGCGTGCCGTGCTGCGCGTGCTGCACCGCACGGCCGAACTGCCCGCCGCGCCGCACGGCCTGGTGCTGGCCTGGCGCGGCAGCTGGCGGGCAGGCGACGTGCCGCTCGCCCCGGGCCAGGGCCTGTGGTGGGCCGATGCGGCCACGGCCTGGCCGGTCGCCACCGATGATGCGGACGCTGCGCTGCTGGCCGTGCAATGGCACATTGCCAGATAGGAGACCCCATGCCTTCCTTCGATTCCCTGCCTTCCGCCGATGGCCTGTGGACCGGCCTCACGGGCCTGGACGGTCAGCCCTGCGCCATCGCCGTCGTACAGGGGCAGATCGCCTGGGCCGGCATGCCCACGGCCGTGCCGGCGGCCCATGCCGCGGCGCGTCGCCACGACGGGCAGGGCGCACTCGTCACGCCCGGGCTCGTGGACTGCCACACCCACTTGGTCTACGGCGGCCAGCGCGCCAACGAGTTCGCGATGCGCCTGGCCGGCGCGACCTACGAAGAGGTCGCCAGGGCCGGCGGCGGCATCGTCTCCAGCGTGCGCGCCACACGCGCGGCGGGCGAGGACGAACTGTTCGCCAGCGCATCGGTGCGGCTGCAGAGCCTGCTGGCCGAGGGCGTCTGCGCCATCGAGGTCAAGTCGGGCTACGGCCTCGCGCTCGAACACGAGCGCAAGCAGCTGCGCGTGGCGCGCCGCCTGGCCGCGGTGCATGGCGTGACCGTGCGCACCACCTTCCTGGGCGCCCACGCGCTGCCGCCCGAGTATGCAGGCCGCAGCCAGGACTACATCGACCTCGTCTGCCGCGAGATGCTGCCGGCCCTGCATGCCGAAGGCCTGGTCGACGCGGTCGACGTGTTCTGCGAGCGCATCGCGTTCTCGCTCGCCGAGACCGAGCAGGTGTTCCAGGCCGCGCAGGCGTTGGGCATCCCGGTCAAGCTGCATGCCGAGCAGCTGTCGGACATGGGCGGCGCGGCGCTCGCGGCACGCTACGGCGCGCTGTCGTGCGACCACATCGAGCACCTGTCGCAGGCTGGCGTCGACGCGATGGCCGCCGCCGGCACCGTGGCCGTGCTGCTGCCGGGTGCCTACTACACGTTGCGCGACACGCAGTTGCCGCCCATCGCAGCGTTGCGCGCAGCGGGCGTGCCCATGGCCGTTTCGACGGACCACAACCCCGGCACCTCGCCGGCGCTGTCGCTGCTGCTGATGGCCAACATGGCCTGCACGCTGTTCAGGCTCACGGTGCCCGAGGCCATCGCAGGCATCACCGCGCACGCGGCGCGCGCGCTGGGGCTGCATGAGACGCACGGCGAGATTGCGGCGGGCCGGCCCGCCAATTTCGTGCTGTGGAACCTCCGGGACGCGGCCGAGCTGGCCTACTGGTTCGGCCAGCGCCCTGTACGCACCGTAGTGCGCCAGGGGCGCATCGCCGAGGGCGTGGCATGAACGCGCTGTTCGCCACCGACGCGCTGCTGCCTGCGGGTTGGGCGCGCGACGTGCTCCTGCGCTGGGACGCGACCGGCGCGCTGGTGCACGTGCAGGCCGGTGCCGCGCGGCCCGAGGGCGTCGCACTGGCCGAAGGGCCCGTGCTGCCGGGCATGCCCAACCTGCACTCGCACGCCTTCCAGCGCGGCATGGCCGGCCTGACCGAATACCGCGGCGCGGCCGAGGACAGCTTCTGGAGCTGGCGCACCCTGATGTACCGCTTCGCGGGCCGGCTCGACCCTTTTTCGCTCGAAGCCATCGCCTTCGGCCTGTACGTGGAGATGCTGGAGGCCGGCTACACCAGCGTCTGCGAGTTCCACTACGTGCACCACGACCGCGGCGGTGTGCCCTACGCCGACGATGCCGAACTCGCGCTGGCCCTGCTGCGCGCCGCGCAGCGGGCCGGCATCGGCATCACGCTGCTGCCCGTGCTCTACCAGACCAGCGGCTTCGGCGACAGGCCGCCGGGGGAGGGCCAGCGCCGTTTCATCCGCGCGACCGACAACATGCTGCGGCTGCTGGAGCGGCTGCGCCCCCTGTGCGCCGCCCAGCGGGCGCCCGGCGCCGAGGGCGCCCCCGGGGTGCGCCTGGGCCTGGCGCCGCACTCGCTGCGCGCCGTGCCGCCCGATGCGCTGCGCGAGGCCGTGGCCGGCCTGCACGCGCTCGACGCCGCGGCCCCCGTGCACATCCACATCGCAGAGCAGACCCAGGAGGTGGCCGACTGCATCGCCTGGAGCGGCCGGCGCCCCGTGGCCTGGCTGCTGGACCACGCGCCCGTGGACGCGCGCTGGTGCCTGGTGCACGCCACGCACATGGATGCCGACGAGCACCGCCGCGCTGGCGCCAGCGGCGCCGTGGCCGGCCTGTGTCCCAGCACCGAGGCCAACCTCGGCGACGGACTGTTCGACTGGCCGGCCTGGCAGGCCGCAGGCGGCGCCTGGGGTGTGGGGTCGGACAGCCACGCCTGCGTCAACGCAGCCGAGGAACTCATGCTGCTCGAATACGGCCAGCGGCTGGCCACACGCCGGCGCAACGTGATGGCGACGCCCGCGCAGCCGCAGGTGGCAACGGCCATGACCCTGGCTGCCGTGGCCGGCGGCGCGCAGGCTTGTGCGCGTCCGGTCGGCGGCCTGGCCATCGGCCAGCAGGCCGACTTCGTGGCGCTGGACGCGCAGCACCCGGCACTGGCCGGCCTGCCGGCCGCCGAGATGCTGTCGGCCCATGTGTTCGCCAGCCACCGCACGAGCGCCGTCGGCACCGTCCACGTGGCGGGCCAGGTGCGCGTGCGAGGCGGCCGCCATGCCACGCGCGACGACGCCATGCGCGGCCTGGTCGCGGCCCGTACCCAACTGCTGAAGGACCACCCATGAGCTTTTCCACCGCCGAGCCGCCGTTCCGCTTCCGCCAGGGCACGCGCCCGCTGCTGGTCTCCATGCCCCATGTCGGCACCCACGTGCCGCCCGCGCTGGCCGCGCGCTTCACGGCCGAGGCACAGCAGGTGCCCGACACCGACTGGCACCTGGAGCGCCTGTACGACTTCGCCGATGCGCTCGGCGCCTCGGTGCTCGTGGCCACGCACAGCCGCTATGTGATCGACCTGAACCGCCCGCCGGACGGCGCCAGCCTGTACCCGGGCCAGAGCGTCACGGGGCTGTGCCCCATCGACACCTTCGACGACACGCCCGTCTACCGGGATGCGGCCGACCAGCCCGGCGAGGCCGAGATCGCCGCGCGGCGCGACGCCATCTGGCACCCGTACCACGGCAAGCTGGCCGAGGAGCTTGCGCGCATCAAGGCGCAGCACGGCATCGCCGTGCTGTGGGACGCGCATTCCATCCGCTCCGTGCTGCCGCGCTTCTTCGCAGGCAAGCTGCCCGACCTGAACCTGGGCACCGGCAAGGGAACGAGCTGCGACCCGGCCCTGGCCGAGCGCCTGCTGGCCATCGCCAGGGACGCCGCGGGCTACACCAGCGTGCTGAACGGCCGCTTCACGGGCGGCTACATCACGCGCCACCACGGCAGGCCGCAGGACGGCCAGCACGCCGTGCAGCTCGAGATGACGCAAAGCAGCTACATGCAGGAGGCATTGCCCTTCGACTACCTGCCCGGTGTGGCGGCAGGCGTACAGCCGCACCTGCAACGCATGCTGCAAGCCATGCTCGACTTCGCCGATTCGCCCCGATGAAGGACCTGCTGGCGGCCTTGGTTGCGGCGCTGGGCGAGGATGCCGTCGCCACGGGCGACGCCATCCCGGCGCGCCAGCAGACCGACTGGAGCGGCGTGCCGCCCGTGCGCCCGCTCGCGCTGCTGCGCCCGCGCACCACGGAGCAGGTGAGCGCCGCAATGAGGCTCTGCACGCAGCACCGCGTGCCGGTCGTGCCCCAGGGCGGGATGACCGGCCTGGCCGGCGCCGCCCGGCCGCTGGCCCATGGCGTGGCCCTGTCGCTGGACCGCATGCACGCCATCGAGCAGGTGGACGCCGCCACGCGCACCCTGACCGTGCAGGCGGGGGCCACCGTGCAGTCCATCCAGGAGGCGGCCGGCGCGCAGGGGCTGCTGTTCGGGGTCGACTTCGGCGCGCGCGGCTCGGCCCAGGTCGGCGGTGCGCTGGCCACCAACGCGGGCGGCAACGGCGTGCTGCGCTTCGGCATGATGCGCGAGCAGACGCTGGGCCTGGAGGTGGTGCTGGCCGATGGCTCCGTGCTGCCCATGCTGCGGCCCATGCAGAAGAACAACACGGGCTACGACCTCAAGCAGATCTTCATCGGCGCCGAGGGCACGCTGGGCGTCATCACGCGGGCGTTGCTGCGGCTGCATCCGGCCCCTCGCGCGCGCACGACCATGCTGGCCGCCGTGCCCGACTACGACGCCGCGCTCGTGCTGCTGTCGCGCCTGCAACGCCGGGCCGGTGCGGGCCTAGCCGCCTTCGAACTCATGTGGCGCGACTTCGTGCAGGCCTCGCTCACCTGGCAGAAGCTGCGGGAACCCTTCGACGCGCCGCACCCGCTGCTGGCCCTGGTCGACCTCGACGGCCCCGACGGGGTGCAGCTGCAGGCCGCGCTCGAAGAGGTGCTGGCCCCCGCCGTGCAGGACGGCCTGGTGCTGGACGCCGCCATCGCGCAGTCCGAGGCCCAGGCGCGCGCGTTCTGGAAGATCCGCGAGGCCACCGCCGAGCTGCCCACGCGCATGCACCCGCCCGTGAATTTCGACGTGAGCCTGCCCATGGCCCGGATCGGCCGCTTCGCCAGCGTGTGCCGCGCTGCGCTCGACGCGCGCTGGCCAGGCCATGCCAGCGTGTTCTTCGGCCACATCGGCGACAGCAACCTGCATCTGTCCACCGATGCATCGACCATCGGTGGCGACGTCGCGGGGCTGGAGCGGCTGGTCTACGGCCTCGTCGGCGATTTCGCGGGCAGCGTCTCGGCCGAGCACGGCATCGGCCTGCACAAGAAGCCTTACCTGGGCCGCAGCCGGACGCCCGCCGAACTCTCGGCCATGCGCGCCATCAAGGCGTCGCTCGACCCCCTGAACCTGATGAACCCCGGCAAGATCTTCGACTGAACTGGAGCCACCCCCGTGTGGACTTCCCACCGCCTGCGCAAGTCCGATTCCTCCGCGAGGGGGCGCATCTGGCGGCCTGGCGGAGGCAGGTTCCACGGGTGCGCTGGGCGGGCCTGCTGCGCGGCCGTCGGGATCGCGGCGTACGTGCCGGTCCCGCGTCCCGTGGGAGGCGCGCCGGCG
>CAJYRH010000608.1 GCA_913776795.1 uncultured Pseudorhodoferax sp.
CAGCGCCGCAGCAGCGTCCTGGAACACGACCTCGGCGGCGCGCGAGCCATCCTGCGTGGCGTAGCCGCGGGCCTCGACACCTTCGGCGGCCCGTTCCACGAGGAACAGCGCGATCTTGCCGTCGATGGTGGCCGGAACCAGGAAGGCGTCGGCCTGATCGCCCGCCGGCACCACGCTCTTGTGGCCGCGCACGGACCAGCCGTCGCCCGTCCTCTTGGCATGCGCAGCGCAGACGTCCAGGCGGTAGCGCGCGGCGCGTTCTTGGTGGGCCAGCACCACAAGTGCCTCGCCCGCGGCGATGCGCGGCAGCCAGGTGCCCTGGAGCGTGGCGTCGGCATAGCCCGAAAGCACGCCGCTGGCGACGAGCGTCTGGCCCAGCGGCTCGAGCACGATGCCGCGTCCCAGTTCTTCCAGGGCCACCATGGCGTCGACCGGCCCCATGCCCATGCCGCCATGCTCCTCGGCCACGTACAGCCCGGTCAGGCCCAGCCCGGCCAGTTCGCCGTAGGCCTCGCGCGAGAAGCCGCCGGCCTTGACCAGGCCGCGGCGGTGGTCGAAGCCGTAGCCCTTGTCGACCCACTTGCGCACGGCGTCGCGCAACTGTTCCTGGTCGTCGCTGAAGTTGAAGTCCATTCGCGTCTCCTGTTCAACCCAGCACGGTCTGGGCGACGATATTGCGCTGCACCTCGTTCGATCCGCCGTAGATCGTGGTCTTGCGCATGTTGAAGTAGGTGGCGGCCAGCGGCGCGCAGTGCGCGGCGCCCACGTAGTCGCCCTGCCAGCCGGCTTCCATGGCTTCCTTGATGAAAGGCAGGCTGTAGGGGCCGGCGGCCAGCATCATGAGTTCGCTGTAGCGCTGCTGGATCTCGCTGCCCTTGATCTTGAGCAGGCCGGCCACGTCGAGCGGGTTCTTGCCCGACTTCTCGGCCGACAGCACGCGCAGCACCATCATTTCGAGCGCCACCACGTCCACTTCCAGCCTGGCGATCTCGTCGCGGAAGCGGATGTCGTCGTAGACGCCTTCGGCCTTGGCGATGCGCTTGAGCCGCTCCAGTTCGCGCTTGGCGCGGTTCACGTCGGCGATGTTGGTGCGCTCGTGGCTCAGCAGGTGCTTGGCGTAGGTCCAGCCCTTGTTCTCCTCGCCGACAAGGTTCTCCGCAGGCACCTCGACGTTGTCGAAGAACACCTCGTTCACCTCGTGGCCGCCGTCCAGCATGATGATGGGGCGCACGGTGATGCCGGGGCTCTTCATATCGATCAAGAGGAAACTGATGCCGGTCTGCGGCTTGCCTTCTGTGCTGGTGCGCACCAGGCAGAAAATCCACTCGCCGTACTGGCCCAGGGTGGTCCAGGTCTTCTGGCCGTTGACGATGTACTTGTCTCCCCGGCGCTCCGCACGGGTCTTGAGCGAGGCGAGGTCCGAGCCCGAACCCGGTTCGCTGTAGCCCTGGCTCCACCAGACCTCGCCGCTGGCGATAC
This sequence comes from uncultured Pseudorhodoferax sp., assembly GCA_913776795.1. The sequence goes on from CAJYRH010000608.1 coordinate 1,480, forward strand.
CCGGCAGGAAGCGCTTGTGCTGTTCGGGCGAGCCGAACGCCATGATGACCGGCGCCACCATCACCGGGCCGAATGGCACGATGCGCGGAGCACCGGCAAGCGCGCATTCCTCTTCGAACAGGTGCTTCTGCACCGCGCTCCATCCGGGTCCGCCAAACTGCTTCGGCCAGCCATAGCCCAGCCAGCCCTTGCTGCCCAGGATCCTGGCCCAGCGCTGCATGTCCTCACGCGTCTGGTGCAGCGCGTTGTGTACCTTGTAGGCAATGTCCTGGGGCAGATTGGCGTGCACCCAGTCGCGCACCTCTTCCCGGAACTGTTGCTCTTCGGCCGTGAAAGCCAAATCCATGGTGGTCTCCTGTGGGTCGTCGCAAGCCGTCCGACGACGGCCGGCATGTTTGTAGCACGACCGTGCGCTTTGGTCTGTCACCTGCGTGTGGGGATAATCCCGCGCGCTGATGAAGAACCTTGTGATCCTGATTTCTGGCGGTGGCTCCAACATGGAAGCCATCGTGCGCACCGCGGAGCAACGCGACTGGTCTGGCCGCCTGCAGGCTCGCGTCGCTGCCGTGCTGAGCAACCGTCCCGACTGCGCCGGCCTGTCTCGCGCCCGGGCTCTTGGCGTGCCGACCATGGCCGTCGACCACCGTGCTTTTGCCGAGGCGGCCGACCCGCGTGCCGCCTTCGACGCCGCTTTGGTCGATGCCATCGATCGGCATGCGCCCGATCTGGTGGTGCTGGCCGGCTTCATGCGCATCCTGACCCCTGGGTTCGTGCGTCATTACGCGGGCCGGCTCGTCAACATTCATCCCTCGCTGCTGCCCGCATTCCCGGGTTTGCACACGCACCGTCGCGCGATAGAAGCAGGTTGCCGCGTGGCAGGCGCCACCGTGCACCGTGTGACCGAGGAGCTGGACCATGGCCCCATCCTCGACCAGGCGGTGGTGCCAGTGATGCCCGGCGACGATGCGGCCACGCTGTCGGCGCGCGTGCTGGCGCAGGAGCACCGCATGTACCCGCGCGTGATCGAGCGCCTGCTGGCCGCCGCCTGAGAAAGTCCGCCATGCACCCCAATGCCGTCCTGGATGCCTGCGCCGACCTCGTGCGCGAGGCGCTGTCCTTTGCCCATCCGGCCGACGCCGTGGCCGCGCGCTTCTTCCGTGCCAACCGTGGCCTGGGGCCGCGCGAACGCGCCACGTTGTCCGACACCTTGTATGCGGTGTTGCGCCGCAAGTTGCAGTACGAGCACTTCGCTCCCTCCGGTTCAGGCCCGCGCGAACGCCGTCTGGCCATCCTGGGCTTTGGCGGTCCGCGCGATTTCCTGTTTTCAGCGCTGACGCCGCAGGAGAAGGAATGGGTGCAGCGCTGCGAGGCCGTGGCGCCGGCCGACCTGCTGGAGCGTCACCGCCACAACCTGCCTGAATGGCTGGCGCAGCCTCTGCGCGCGCAGCTCGCCGAGCAGTTCTGGCCGCTCGCCGACAGCTTGCTGGGACCGGCACCGCTCGACCTGCGCGTGAACCAGATCGGCGCCAAACGCGCCGATGTGCAGCAGGAATTGAACGCAGCCGGCATCGACGCAGCCCCCACTCCCCACTCACCCTGGGGCCTTCGCGTGCACGGCAAGCCGGCGCTGAACCGGGTGGACGCCTTCACGCGCGGTGCCGTGGAGGTGCAGGACGAAGGCTCCCAGTTGCTGGCCCTGTTGCTCGACGCGCGCCGCGGCGAGATGGTGACGGACTTCTGCGCCGGTGCAGGCGGCAAGACTCTGGCGATCGGCGCCAGCATGCGCAACACCGGCCGGCTCTACGCCTTCGACACCTCGGCCCACCGGCTGGAGGCGCTGAAGCCGCGCCTGGGGCGCAGCGGCTTGTCCAACGTGCACCCGGTGGCGATCGCGCACGAGCGTGATGACCGCATCAAGCGTCTCGCCGGCAAGATGGACCGCGTGTTGGTCGACGCACCCTGCAGCGGCACCGGTACGCTGCGGCGCCATCCCGATCTGAAATGGCGTCAGAACCAGGCAGCTGTCGATGCCATGGCTGCAACGCAGTCCGCCGTGTTGCAGAGTGCTGCGCGCCTGCTCAAACCAGGCGGGCGCCTGGTCTATGCGACGTGCAGCCTGCTGGCCCAGGAAAACGAAGACATCGCCGCAGCTTTCTCGTCGGCCCAGCCAGGTTTCACGTCGGTCCCGGTGGCGGCGGAACTGTTGCGCCTGAAGGTGGACGACGCCGCTGCGCTGTGCGCTGGCGATTCAGGGCGCTTCCTGCGACTGTGGCCGCACCGGCATGGGACGGACGGATTTTTCGCGGCGGTGTGGCAAAGACAGCAGTGACCCAAGGTTGTTCCTGCGCTATAGGTCGAATGGCGGCGAAGTCCTACAATGGCCGGTTTTCGCGGCTGCCTTATCTGTGCTATTTGCGCGCCTGCGAACGACGGAGAAGGGGCTGATCTCGATATGTTGCTACCCGATTGGGCTGTGCTGAACGCAGCTGTGGACTGGCTTGCCAATGGTCTGTGGAACCTTTCCTGGTGGCAGATCGTGTTGTATGCACTGTTCACAACACATATCACGATCGCCAGCGTGACGATTTACCTGCACCGCCATCAAGCCCACCGTGCGATGGAACTGCACTGGTTGCCGGCGCACTTTTTCCGCTTCTGGCTTTGGTTGGGCACCGGCCAGGTCACCAAGGAATGGGTGGCGGTGCACCGCAAGCACCACGCCAAGTGCGAAACCGCAGACGACCCGCACAGTCCCCACGCCCACGGCATCGAGACCGTGTTCTGGAAAGGTGCGGAGCTGTCCCGCGCGGAAACCAACAACCAGGAAACCATCGCCAAATTCAGCCTGGGCTGCCCCAACGACTGGATCGAGCGCAACCTGTACTCGCGTTACAGCTGGCAGGGTGTGGGCCTGATGTTGATCCTGAACCTGGCGCTGTTCGGCGCGGCCGGTCTGGTCGTCTGGGCGGTGCAAATGGTCTGGATTCCCTTCTGGGCGGCCGGCGTCGTCAACGGTATCGGCCACTACTGGGGCTACCGCAATTTCGAGGCGCCGGACGCGAGCACCAACATCTCGCCCTGGGGCATCATCATTGGCGGCGAGGAGTTGCACAACAACCACCACACCTACCCGACCTCGGCCAAGTTTTCGGTCAAGCCCTACGAGTTCGATGTCGGGTGGATGTACATCAGCATGATGCAGAGCGTCGGCCTGGCCAAGGTCAAGAAGACGCCGCCGCGCCTGCAGCTGGGACAGATCAAGGCAGTGGCCGACGAGAAGACCCTTGAAGCCCTGATCGCCCACCGCTATGAGGTGATGGCCGGCTTTGCGCGTGAGCTCAAACGCACCTGCCAGCAGGAAATCTCCGTGCTGAAGGCCAAGCAGGCCGATGCTTCGGTGCTCGTGGCAGCTCGCCGCTGGCTGCACCGCGACGACGAGCGCGTGCCCGCGTCGGCCCAGCCCAAAATCGCCCAGGCGCGCGCCGCGCACCCGGTGCTGGACAAGATGGTGACGATGCGGGAAGAGCTGCGCCAGATGTGGCTGTCGACCTCGCTGTCGCGCGAGCAACTGACGGCCAACCTGAAGGACTGGTGCCACCGCGCCGAGAGCAGTGGCATTCAGGCGCTGCAGGACTTTTCGGTGCGGCTGCGTTCTGCCCACGTTTGAGCCTGCAACCGTCGTGAGAACACCCCGCCCCGTGCGGGGTGTTTCGCTTCTGACGGCAACGTTTGTCGGCTTGGCGGGCATCGCGCTGTCGGTGCCGTTCCATTTGCTGGGCGGTGCGGTCCACACATGCGACGCCCACTCCATACTTGCACCGTAAAACCGCTGCAAGGAGAGACCCATGCAATTTCCACGTGTTCCATGGATCGGAGGGATGGCCCTGTTCATCTCGGCATTGGCACTGCCGGCTGGAGCACAGCCGACGGCAGCGCAGGCCGCCGCCGCAGCCGGTGGAGGTACCAGCACCTCGGCCAACGGCGGCACAGGTGGCGTAGGCCTCGGCGGCACGGGGCCCGGCGTGGCAGTGCGCCCGGGCGGGGCAGGTGGGCCGGGTCGTGCGGACACGGCGCAGCCGCCCGGCCATGGTGCCCTGGTCGGTCCGCGGGCGCGGCTGCAAAGCCAGGAATTGATGGCCGAGCATCCAGAACGCGCGGCCAGTGCGCCGCGCAATACGGGGCAGCGCGCGCTGATGCTGGACCAGTCGCGCCGCCCAGCCACAGCTGTTCCTGCGCCCGTGCGCTGAAGGCGGGATGGACGACGTTCTGCGCCTGCATGCCTTCGCCTCGCCACGGCCGGGTGTGCGCCTTGTCGTGCTCGGGGGCGTGCACGGCGACGAGACCTGCGGCACCGTGGCCATCGAGCGCGTGCATGCCGCGCTGGCGTCCGGCCAGCTGGTGTTGCGGCGCGGCGAGCTGACGCTGGTTCCCGTGGCCAATCCGCTGGCCCGTCACAGGCAGCGGCGCGAGGGGGAGCGCAACCTCAATCGCAGCTTCCACCCCGATCCCCAGCCCGCCGATTACGAGGCGCGCATCACCAACCTCTTGTGCCCTGTGCTGGCCCGCCACGACGTGTTGCTGGATCTGCATTCCTTCCACACGGCCGGTGCGCCATTCGCCATGATCGGACCGCGCGACAACGCGGGACCGCTGGAGCCGTTCGCGCGTGCCGGCGAAGAGGGGCGCCTCGCCTGGCATCTCGGTACGCCGTGTGTCGTCGAATCGTGGCTGGACGTGTATGCCGCCCGCCTGGCCCGGCGTGGCCAGTCCGACGACGCCGCGCCCTTCGGCCTTGGCGAGATAGAGCGCGCGGTCGGCGCGGCCATAGACGCTGGCGACCGTGTCACCGATTCGGATATCGGTCATGCCCGCCGAGAAACCGATGCGGAATGTTGGTGCTTCGGTAAGCATGGCATGGCTGCTGACCCGAGCGCGCAACCGGTCGATGGCCAGCGCGGCCTTTTGCGGTGTCTTGCTCGGAAAAAGGATCAGGAACTCCTCACCGCCGATCCGGCCAAACCCGTCGCAGGTACGCAGTTCCGCACGGACGATTTGTGCGAATTCACGCAGCACCCGGTCGCCGCCGATATGGCCGAACCGGTCGTTGACATGTTTGAAGTGATCGAGGTCGACCAGCACCGCGATCGTGCCGCGCGGCGGCACGGCGCCCCGCCGTTCGATCCGGTCGCTCAGCAGCGCCATGATATGGCCCCGGTTCGACACCCCGGTCAGCGCGTCGGTGGACGCAGTCTTCAGCGCGATATCGCGTTCCTGCCGCAGCATCCGTTCCGATTGGCGCATGCGCGTGATGTCGAGCGCGATGAACAGGATATGCCCGTCCGCCATCGTCTGTTCGACGATGTGCAGCCAGCTGCCATCATGCATGTCGGTTTCCATCGACAGCATCGGCACCTTGCCCCGTCGTGACAGCGACGACGCCAGCCATGTCTCGAAATCATCATGCGATACCACCGGCCCGCGTCGCTGCGCGTGGTTGCGGCGCATCAGGTCGATCCAGTCGGGCGTCTCGTCCGGACCGAGGAAGAAGGCGCGGCGATAGGACGGGTTAGCGAACAGGATGCGGCCCGTCGGATCATATAGCGCAACCATCGCCGCGGCATCGTCGAACGTCTCGATCAGTCGCGTGTGAACAGGCTGCATGATACTTTCGGCAAGGGGAGGAGCGGCGCGTTGGCGGGCCGATCCGTTATGCCGGAATGCATGATATATTGATTAAGGGAAGGGCCGCGAACCCGACGGTCGCGGCCCTTTTTTCTCGGCGGATCAGGCTTCTGCCGATGCCTTGGTCTTGCCGCCCTTGCGCGGTTTCTTGGGGGCTGCGGGCGTGATTTCGAAGCTCAGCGCCCCGTCCTTCAGCGCGACATTGACTTCGCCGCCGTGCACCAGCTTGCCGAACAGCAGTTCCTCGGCCAGCGGCTGCTTGATCTTGTCCTGGATCAGGCGACCCATCGGACGCGCGCCGTACAGCTTGTCATAGCCTTTTTCGGTGAGCCACGTCCGCGCCGGTTCGTCGAGGCGGATATGGACACCACGATCGGCCAGCTGCAGTTCGAGCTGGAGGATGAACTTGTCCACCACCCGCGCCACGAC
>CAJYRH010000609.1 GCA_913776795.1 uncultured Pseudorhodoferax sp.
TGGTGGCACATCAGCGTGCCGGTGCTGCGTTGCGGGTGGTAGTACTCGGCTTCGGGGAAACCATAGTCGATGAGCAGCGCCGCGCCGCGCCGCACATGGCCGGCCAGCGTGCGCACGAAGGCCTGGCCCTGCGGGTGGATCTCGGTCAGGTAGCTGTGCGTGCCGGCGATCGCAAGGGGCGGGCGCAGCGCGGTCGGTCGGTCGGCCCAGGCCAAGTCGTCGCCCTGCAGCACCACGCCGCGTTCGTTCCACTGGCCATCCACGCGGTGCAGCAACTGCACGGGCATGGCGTCCAGCACCTCGTTGCCGAGCAGCACACCCTCGATCTGCGCGGGCAGCGCATCGGCCCAGTGCAGCCTGGCGGCATGTGCGGCCAGCCGCTCCTGCTGGCGCGCGCGCAGCGCGGCCGACAGGTCGACGATGGTGTAGCGGCGCACGCGCCCGCCCAGGTGCTCCAGCAGCTGGGCGGCCAATGCGCCGGTTCCGGCGCCGAATTCCCAGACTTCGTCGGTGCCGGTGCGTTCCAGCATCTCGGCCACCTGAGCGGCGAGTGCCTGGCCGAACAGCGGCGACAGCTCGGGCGCGGTCACGAAGTCGCTGCCGCCCTGGGGCATGGCGCCGAACTTGTGGCGGGCATTGGCGTAGTAGCCCAAGCCCGGCGCGTACAGCACCTGCACCATGAAGCGGTCGAACGGCATCCAGCCGCCGGCATCCCGGATGCTGCGCTGGATAATCTCAAGCAGTCCGCCAGGGGAACCAGCGGGAACGGATGTGGACGCCATGGGGACGAAGGATGCGGAAATGCCGGCGCGCCGATGTGCCGGCCTGGGGCGCCGGTCGGCCGGGGCGCCGATTATGCGGCCCGTCCTCCCCGGTCCCTGACGGCATACGGAAGGCAGGACGCAATCATGGCGGATGAAGTGTTGGTGACGGGCGGCAGCCAGCGCCTGGGGGCCGAACTGGTGCGGGCGTTCGCGCACGCGGGCTGGCATGTGTGGTGCCACTACCAGCGCTCGCAGGAGGCAGCCATGGGCTTGCAGGCGGAGTTGCGCGCCGCAGGCTGCGCGGTCGACACCGTGCAGGCCGACCTGGCCGATCCGCAGGCTGCCGTGGCCATGATGGACGCCATCGCCGCGCGGGGCGGCGGCCTGCGCGCGGTGGTCAACAACGCCTCGCTGTTCGAGCCCGACACCGGTGCCGATTTCGAGCCGGACCGGGCCCGGCGCCAGCTCGACGTGAACCTGCTCGCCCCCCTGCTGCTGGGCCGGGAGCTGGCGCGCCAGCTGGCGCGCCGCCCGCGGGCCGACGCGTGTGTCGTGCACGTGCTGGACCAGAAGGTCGCCAACCTGAACCCGGACTACTTCTCCTACACCGTGTCCAAGCTGGCGCTGGAGCGCGCGGTGGCGCTGCAGGCCCAGGCGCTGGCGCCGGCCGTGCGCGTGTGCGGCGTGGCGCCGGGCCTGATGTACCTGAGTGGTCCGCAGAGCGCGGAAAACTTCGCGCGCGCCAGCCGCGTCAACCTGCTGCGCCGGCCGATCGACCCGGCCGATGTGGCGCAGACTTGCCTGTTCCTCGCGCGCACGCCGGCCATCACGGGCGCGACGGTCTGTGTGGACAATGGCCAGCATCTGGTGCCGCTGGAACGGGATGTCATGTTTGTCGTCGATGGATGGGTCAAGGAGTCGCAAGATGCTGACGGCCGGGTTTGAGGGTCCGGGGCTGCTGCAGCACTGCCGCAAGCTGTTCCTGCGCCGCCACGAGGTGCAGGTGCGCATCGGCGCGCACGCGTTCGAGCAGACGGCGCCGCAGCGCCTGTGGATCGACGTGGCGCTGTACGTGCCCTATGCGCAGTCCACGCCGGCCCAGGACCGGCTCGACGAGGTGGTGGACTACGACTTCGTGCGCGCGGTCGTGGCCGACCGCATTGCCCAGGGCCACATCGTGCTGCAGGAGACGTTGGCCGACGACCTGGCCCGGCGGCTGCTGGCCCACCCCGGCGTGCAGGCTGTGCACCTGTCCACCAGCAAGCCCGACGTCTACCCCGATTGCGAGGCGGTGGGTGTCGAGGTGTTCCTGTCCAAGCCCCAGCCCCTTTCCGCCGTGCAGCCATGACGATCAACGCCGCGGGCAACCAGACCCTGCACCTGACCGGGCTGCGCTTCGACGCCAACCTGGGCATCCTCGATTCCGAGAAGACCGCACCCCAGCCCATCCTGGTGGATGCCGAGCTCAACCTCGGCACCCAGCCGCTGCGCCCGCGCGACGACGACATCACCCATGTGCTGGACTACCGCAAGGTGCGCCAGATCGTGATCGACGAATGCACGGCCGAGCATGTGAACCTGCTGGAAAGCCTGATCGGCAAGCTGGCCCAGCGCCTGATGCAACTGCCCGGCGTGCTGGGGGTGCGCGTGAAGATCGCCAAGCTGGAGATCTTCGACGACTGCGAAGTGGCGATCCGGGTCCAGGCCGGGCAGTGGTGACGGGGAAAAGGCCCCGCGCAGCGCGGCAGGGCCGGCTTGGCGGAAAATCCCGCCCTTGCCCGCAGGAAGCCCTATGAACGCCGTCTGGACCGCCGAAGAACCCGCCACCGAAGCCGCACCCGCCGCCCAGCCCAGGATCGAGCGCGAAACCCACAAGCTGGAGAAGCGCCTGTGCCGCCTGATGGGCCAGGCCATCGTCGACTACAACATGGTCGAGGAGGGCGACAAGGTCATGGTCTGCATGTCCGGCGGCAAGGACAGCTACGCCATGCTGGACATCCTGCTCAAGCTGCGCGCGCGCGCCCCGATCCACTTCGACATCGTGGCCGTCAACCTGGACCAGAAGCAGCCCGGCTTCCCCGAGCATGTTCTGCCTGCGTATTTGAAGAGCCAGGGTGTGCCCTTCCACATCGAGGAGCAGAACACCTACAGCATCGTCAAGCGCGTGATCCCCGAGGGCAAGACCACCTGCGGCCTGTGCAGCCGGCTGCGCCGCGGCATCCTGTACCGCGTGGCCGACGAGCTGGGCGCGACCAAGATCGCGCTGGGCCACCACCGCGACGACATCCTGCAGACGCTGTTCCTCAACATGTTTTTCGGCGCCAAGTTGAAGGGCATGCCGGCCAAGCTGGTCAGCGACGACGGCCGCCACATCGTGATCCGCCCGCTGGCCTACGTGCCCGAGCGCGACCTCGTGCGCTGGGCCGCGCACCGCGAATTTCCCATCATCCCGTGCACGCTGTGCGGCAGCCAGGAGAACGCCCAGCGCAAGCAGGTCGCCGCCATGCTGCAGGAGTGGGAGAAGAAGTACCCGGGCCGCGTGGAGAACATGTTCAGTGCGTTACAGAATGTCGTGCCTTCGCACCTGATGGACGGAACGTGCTACGACTTCAAGGGTCTGAAAACCACGGGCGTGCCCGATCCCGCTGGCGACAAGGCGTTCGACACGGAGGACATCGCGCCGCCCGTCGCACCGCTGCTGCAGGTCGTCCGGCTCTGAGCGGGACCGGTGCGCAGGGGAGATCGTTCCGATGCGTGTCCAGATGAAGTTTTCCTTGGTGGTGGCCGTGGCGGCCACCGTTCTGCTGTCCGGTTGCGCCACGAGCTATGTGGTCGATAACCAGGTGCAGACCTTTTCCGGGCTGCGGACGGTGCCGCAGCCGGCCACCTACCGCTTCGAGCGGCTGCCCTCGCAGCAGTCGGCCGCAGGCGCGCAGGCGCAGCTGGAGGCCGCGGCCGAGCCGGCGCTGGCCAAGGCAGGCTGGGTGCGCAACGACGGCGCGCCCCGCTACAGCGTGCAGATCGACAGCACGGTGCTGACCAGCACCCAGGTGGTCGATCCCTGGATGTACAGCCGCTTCGGCCCCTGGGGGCCCGCCTACGGCCGGCGTTGGACCGGCGGCGCGGGGTTCTATGGCTGGGGGCCGTACTGGAGCTACCGCAACGACATCTGGGACCGCAGCTATTCCCAGCGGCAGGTGAGCGTCGTGATCCGCGATCTGTCCAACCAGCAGGTGGTCTACGAGACGCGCGCCTTGCACGAGTCGCGCTGGCCCAACGACCCGGGGCTGCTGACGCCCATGTTCGACGCCGCGTTGAGCAGCTTCCCGCAGCCGCCGGCCGGCGTGCGGCAGGTCAACATCGAGATTCCTCTCAAGAAGTGACCCCGCGCCCTTTCGGCCGCCTTACGGGGCGCCCGGGCGCCGGCGAATGTGCCTGCCAGCGGTGACCGGCGCATGCCGGGCGCCACGCCGGGCAGCCCGCCGCCGGGCACCGCGTCCACGCCGATGGATGGGGGGCTGCCCGTGCGGCCAGCACTGTGGCGTTGCAGAGCGCTGCAGTTCCCTGCAGGTCACCGCGGGGTCGGGCCTGCACGGGTGGCACTCCTAGAATCCTCCCCATGGACGCCACCCGCATCATCGCCATCCGCCACGGCGAAACCGCCTGGAACGTGGACACCCGCATCCAGGGCCACCTGGACATTCCGCTCAACGACATCGGCCTGTGGCAGGCGCGCCGGCTGGGCGCTGCGCTGGCTGGCGAGCCGCTGGCGGCCATTTATGCGAGCGACCTCGGCCGCGCCATGCAGACCGCCCAGGCCGTGGCCGACGTGGCCGGTCGCACGGTCGTGCCCAACACCGGCCTGCGCGAGCGCGCGTTCGGCCGGTTCCAGGGCCGCACCTTCGCCGAGATCGAAGCGGCCTGGCCCGAGGATGCGCTGCTGTGGCGCAGGCGCGATCCGGCCTTCGCCCCGCCGGAAGGTGGCGAGTCGCTGCTCGTGTTTCGCGACCGGGTCCTTCGCACGCTCGGCCGCCTGGCCGCGCGCCACGTCGGCGAGCAGATCGTGCTGGTCGGCCATGGTGGGGTGATGGATGTGCTCTACCGCGCCGCCACCGGCCAGGAGCTGCAGGCACCGCGCACCTGGGCGCTGGGCAATGCCGCCGTGAACCGCCTGCTGTGGACGCCCGACACGCTGACACTGGTCGGCTGGGCCGACACCGGCCACCTGGACGCGGCCGCACTGGACGAAACCAGCACATGAGCGCCGCGCCCGGCCGTCCCGCACCGACCCGCTCCAGCCGGGGCGGACGACAGGCCGCAGGCTGGCGGGGTCACCGATGAGCCCGGCCGCGCGCCCTGGCGATGCAGTCGCCGCCATCGACACACCCGCGCTGGTGCTCGACCTGGACGCGATGGAACGCAACATCGCGCGCATGGCCGGCTTCGCACGCCAGCACGGCATGCGCTGGCGGCCGCACGCCAAGATGCACAAGTGCGCGGCGCTGGCGCTGCGCCTGGTGGCCGCCGGCGCCACGGGCGCCTGTGTGCAGAAGACCTCCGAAGCCGAGGCGCTGGCCGGTGCCGGCGTGCGCGACCTGTACATCAGCAACGAGGTGGTCGCGCCGGCCAAGCTTGCGCGCGTGGCGCAGCTGGCGCGCACGCTGCAGCAGCGCGGCGGCCGGCTGGCGATCGCGGTCGACAGCCCCGAGGGCGTGGACCGTCTTGCCGCCGCGCTGGACGGCGCGCGCGATGCGATCGACGTGTTCGTGGAGATCGACGTGGGCCAGGGCCGTTGCGGCCTGCCGCCGGGTCCGCAGGCTGCGCAGTTGGCCGGGCGCATCGCCGCCCAGGCGCCCCTGCGCTTCGCCGGCCTGCAGGCGTACCACGGCAAGGCCCAGCACCTGCGCAGCGCCGAGGAGCGCCGCAGCGCCATCGCCGCAGCGCTGCAGCTGGTGCGCGACACGCTGAACGCGTTCGCGCAGGCTGGCCTGGCAGTCCCGCTGGTCACGGGCGCCGGCACCGGCACCATGGCCCACGAGGCCACCAGCGGCATCTACGGCGAGTTGCAATCCGGCTCCTTCCTCTTCATGGACGCGGACTACGCCGGCAACGAGGCCGACCCGGCCCAGCCGGCGTTCGAGCACGCCCTGTTCGTCAAGTCGCAGGTGGCCAGCGCGGGCGCGCGCCATGCGGTCTGCGACGCGGGCCACAAGAGCCATGCCATCGACTCGGGCCTGCCGCTGGTGCACCGCCCCGAGGGTGGGGTGCCCTGGCGCTACGCCAACGGCGGCGACGAGCATGGCGTGCTGCATGCGGACGACGGCCAGCCGCTGCCGGCACTGGGCGAGACGGTGTGGCTGATTCCTGGCCATTGCGACCCGACCGTGAACCTGCACGACACGCTGGTCGGGGTGCGCGGCGGCCTCCTGCATGGGCGGGTCGAGGAGCTGTTCCGCGTGGATGCGCGCGGGGCATTGGCATGACGCCGTCGCGCCGTCGCGGCTTCTGCGCGGCGCTGGCGCTGGGCGCCATGGCCGTGGCACGGGCGCGCGACCTGGGTGCGGTGCACGAGGTCGGCCCGGGACGCTCGTTCACGACGATCGCGCAGGCCGCACGCGCTGCGCGCGACGGCGACACGGTGCTGGTGCAGGCCGGCGACTACCGCGCCGACGTGGCCGTCTGGGCCCAGCGCCAGCTTACGCTGCG
>CAJYRH010000610.1 GCA_913776795.1 uncultured Pseudorhodoferax sp.
CAGCGCCTGCGGCCCGCGGGCCAGCAGCTTTTCGCGCGGCTGGGCGTCAAGGGGAAGGTCTTTCAGCGCCATGGCAGGGACCCGGCGGGCCGGGTTTTTACAATGGCGCCCAGTTTATCGAGGCTTCCCATGACCCCAGACTCCGCCACCGCGCCCGTGGTGCAACCCGGCTCCTTTCTGACCCTGCACTACCGGCTGGCCGGTCCGGGCGGCGACATCATCAACACCTTCGGCGGCAAGCCGGCCACGCTGTCGCTGGGTGCGGGCGAACTCTCGCCGGCCGTGGAGGAGCGTTTGCTGGGCCTGGCCGAGGGCACGCACACGCAGTTCGCGCTGCCGGCGGGCGCTGCCTTCGGCGAACGCAACCCCGAGATGCAGCAATGGGTCGCGCGCGGCCTGCTGGCCCAGCTGGGCGACCCCGACGAGCAGTACAGCGTGGGCGACGTGGTGCAGTTCCCCACGCCGGACGGCACCGGCAACTACGCCGGCGCGGTCATCGCGCTCAAGGAGACGGCCGTGCAGTTCGACTTCAACCACCCGCTGGCCGGCCAGCCCGTGACCTTCGAGGTCCAGCTGATCGGGGTGCTGTGATGGCTGGCGTCGTCAGCGACATCGTGCTGGCCGAGCCGCGCGGCTTTTGCGCTGGCGTGGACCGCGCGATCGAGATCGTCGAGCGTGCCCTGGCGAAGTTCGGTGCGCCGATCCACGTGCGCCACGAGATCGTGCACAACACCTATGTCGTCAACGACCTGAAGGCGCGTGGCGCGGTCTTCATCGAGGACCTGGACGAGGTGCCGCCAGGCGCCACGCTGGTGTTCTCGGCACACGGTGTCAGCAAGGAGGTGCAGCACGAGGCCGAGCGGCGCGGATTCCGCATCTTCGACGCGACCTGCCCGCTCGTGACCAAGGTGCACGTCGAGGTGGCCAAGCTGCACAAGGAAGGCTTCGAGTTCATCATGATCGGCCACAAGGGACACCCCGAGGTCGAGGGCACGATGGGCCAGCTCGACAGCGGCATCCACCTGGTCGAGGACGTGGCCGATGTGGCGCGCGTGCAGCCCGGGCAAACCGAGCGGCTGGCGGTGGTCACGCAGACCACGTTGTCCGTGGACGACGCCGCCGAGATCGCCGCGGCGGTCAAGGCGCGCTTTCCCAACGTGCGCGAGCCCAAGCAGCAGGACATCTGCTATGCCACGAAGAACCGGCAGGACGCGGTCAAGGTGCTGAGCCCGCAGGTCGACATCCTGATCGTGGTGGGCAGTCCCACCAGCTCCAACAGCAACCGGCTGCGCGAGCTCGCCAGGAAGCTCGGCACCGAGAGCTACATGGTCGACAGCGCGGACGAACTGCGTGCGGAGTGGTTCGAGGGCAAACCGCGCGTGGGCCTGACGGCCGGCGCATCGGCACCGGACGTGCTGGTCCAGCAGGTGATCGAACGGCTGCGCTCGCTCGGCGCCCAGGCAGTCCGCAAGATGGATGGCGTGCAGGAAACCCTCAAGTTCCCGCTGCCCAAGGGCCTCAAGCTCGACGCTTGACCAGGCCGACAAGCCTGGCCGCCGCGCGGGGCGCAGCCGCCGAGGAAGCGCGGCCCGCCTTTGCGTGGCCCAGCGGCGAAACGCCTGGCGTCACAGGACTTCACTCGCGAAGTCCGCCAGACGAGAACGCTCGCCGCGTGCGAGCGTGATGTGCCCGCTGTGCGGCCAGCCCTTGAACTTGTCGACGGCAAACGTCAGGCCCGAGGAGCCTTCGGTCAGGTAGGGCGTGTCGATCTGCTGCAGGTTGCCCATGCAGACGATCTTGGTGCCGGGACCGGCGCGGGTGATCAGCGTCTTCATCTGCTTGGGCGTGAGGTTCTGCGCCTCGTCGATGATCACGTACTTGTTCAGGAAGGTGCGGCCGCGCATGAAGTTCATGCTCTTGATCTTGATGCGCGAGCGGATCAGCTCGTTGGTGGCCGCGCGGCCCCATTCGCCGGCGCTGGTCTCGGTCTTGGCCAGCACTTCCAGGTTGTCGTCCAGTGCGCCCATCCAGGGCCCCATCTTTTCCTCTTCGGTGCCGGGCAGGAAGCCGATGTCCTCGCCCACGCTGACGGTGGCCCGCGTCATGATGATTTCGGTGTAGCGGCGGTCGTCCAGCACCTGCGTGAGGCCCGAGGCCAGCGCCATCAGCGTCTTGCCGGTGCCGGCATTGCCGGTCAGCGTGACGAAGTCGACCTCGGGGTCCAGCAGCAGGTTCATCGCGAAGTTCTGCTCGCGGTTGCGCGTGGTCACGCCCCAGACGGCGTTCTTCAGGTGGTTGAAGTCGCGCAGCGTCTTGAGCACGGCCGTCTTGGCGCGGATCTCTGTCACGCGCGCATACAGGCTGGGTTCGCCGGGCGCTTCGAAGAAGACGAACTGGTTGATGTGCAGGCTCGGCACGATGGGGCCGGCGATGCGGTAGAAGGTGTGCTGGCCCTGCTGCCAGCTCTCCACCGTCTTGCCGTGCTTGGCCCAGAAGTCGGGCGGCAGCGCCAGCGCGCCGGAGTACAGGAACTCGCCGTCCTCCAGTGTCTTGTCGTTCTGGTAGTCGTCGGCGGCCAGGCCCAGGGCCCTGGCCTTGACGCGCATGTTGATGTCCTTGGACACCAGCACCACCTCGCGCGGCGCGTGTTCGCGGCGCAACGCTTCGACCACCCCCAGGATCTGGTTGTCGGCCTGGCCCTGCGGCAGGCTGGCCGGCAGCTTGTCGTCCAGCGCACGGGTCTGGAAGAACAGCTTGCCGCCGGCTTCACGGTGGCCCGTGACATCCAGCGGCAGGCCGACCGCGATGTCGGAGTTGGGTGCGCCTGCCAGGGCGTCCAGCGTACGGCTGGTCTGGCGCGCATTGCGCGCCACTTCGCTCATGCCCTTCTTGTGGCCGTCCAGCTCTTCCAGCACGATCATCGGAAGGTAGATGTCGTGTTCCTCGAAGCGGAAAAGGCACATCGGGTCGTGCATGAGCACGTTGGTGTCGAGCACGAACAGCTTGGATGGACCGGTCGACTTGGCCGGCTTGCGCTTGCGGACCGGTGCTGCGACGGGAGCTTCGGTTGCGACCTGTCGGCGCGCACGGGCAGGTGGTGCATCCATCGTCTCGCGTGCCATCGGTGTATCCAAGGCTGCTCCGGTATCGCTCAGCACGGCCACTGGCCCCTCGTTCTGGGCCTGGCGCGGCGTCGGCACCGGCTCGTCCGAAGCGGCCTCGGTGAAGCGGGCGCGTGCGACCCGCGCAGGTTTGGATGTAGCGCGCGCAGGCGCATCGAAGGCATCAGGAGACAGGGTGGCAGCGCGCTTTGCGGGGGGCGGGGGCAGAGGCATGGGGCGTCGAGTTTCCTGGGAAGGAGCAAAAACAAAAAAGCCGCCCGGTCGCCAGGGCGGCTTTTTGATGGGATGCGCGAGGAGCGTCTCCTAGGGGCATGCAACCATTATGCATGACCCCCGTGACGGTACTGCGCGCGGCGACTGCCGCGCTCAGGCAGTGGTCTTGAGTTCCTTGACCGCCGCCAGCACTTCGTCCACATGGCCGGGCACCTTGAGGCCGCGCCATTCCTGTTGCAGCGTGCCATCGGCACCGATCAGGAAGGTGCTGCGCTCGATGCCCTTGACCTTCTTGCCGTACATGATCTTGTTTTTGACCACGCCGAACATGTGGCACATCTTCTCTTCGGTGTCGGCGATGAGTTCGAAAGGCAGCTCGAGCTTGGCCTTGAACTCGTCGTGCGACTTCATGTTGTCGCGCGACACGCCGAACACCGTGGCACCGGCCTTCACGAAGTCCTTGTACTTGTCCCGGAACTGCATAGCTTCGGTGGTACAACCGGGCGTGTTGTCCTTGGGGTAGAAGTACAGCACCAGGACATGGCCCAGGTGCGAGGTGTTGGAGACTTTCACGCCGCCCGTGGCGTTGGCTTCGAATTCAGGGATGAGTTTGTTGACAACGATCGCCATATGTTTGAATCTCGGGAGTCGGAAAGTGGTCGTCGGCCGCGCTTGCCAAGACCTTGAAGAAGATCTGTGCAAAGCCCGCGTGAAGCCCTCGCGGCAACCCTAGATTTTACCCTGAAAATGCATTCAGCGCTTCCTTGTTACAGGACCCGCTGCATGCGCGTGCATGCGTCACACTGCCGGCTCCAGCAGTAGAGCCGCCACGACATCTCGGCCTTCCTGCGCCAGGATGTTGTACGTGCGGCAGGCAGCCGCCGTGTCCATGGTCTCCACGCCGATGCGCCTGGCGATCAGCGGCCGCAGCCAGGCGGCCTGCGGAAATCGCAGCCTGGAACCGCTGCCGAAGATCACGACCTCGCAATCGAGGTCGGCCAATTGGGCGAAGTGTTCTGCGCCGAGATCCTCGAACCGCCGGCAGGGCCAGGCAATGCGCTGGCCTCGCGAACCGATGACCACGCTGTGGTCGATGCGGTCGGCCTGAACCGCGATCCAGTCGGGCCCCAGTGCGGTGATGGTCTGGACGTCGGAGCGGTCGGGCTGCAGCTTCATGGGAGGGGGGGGATGTGCGGGCCGTAAATCGCCGCGAACTGTGTTCAAATTATAGGTTTTCGCTTCAACAAGGGCGCCGGCAGGGGGAATGCCTTCGCCGCAGCGCGGCTCCATGGAGATCACTGGGGCCACCAGGGGACTCCATGAAAACCGTCCGTAAATCCGCCAAGCTCTCGAACGTCTGCTACGACATCCGCGGCCCCATCATGGATGCGGCGCGCCAGATGGAGGAAGAGGGCCAGAAGATCATCAAGCTCAACATCGGCAACCTCGCCGTCTTCGGCTTCGATTCGCCCGAGGAAATCCAGCAGGACATGATCCGCAACCTGCCGAACTCGGCTGGCTACTCGGACAGCAAGGGCATCTTCGCGGCGCGCAAGGCGGTCATGCACGAGACCCAGAAGCAGGGCATCAAGGGCGTGACACTGGACGACATCTACCTGGGCAATGGCGCCAGCGAACTGATCGTCATGGCTACCAATGCGCTGCTCAACGACGGCGACGAGCTGCTGCTGCCTGCCCCCGACTATCCGCTGTGGACGGCTGCCGTCAGCCTTTCGGGCGGCACCCCAGTTCACTACCGCTGCGACGAGGCCAACGGCTGGATGCCCGACCTGGACGACATCCGCGCGAAGATCACGCCGCAGACCAAGGGGATCGTGGTCATCAACCCGAACAATCCGACCGGCGCGCTGTATTCCGACGAGCTGCTCAAGGCGCTCGTGGAGATCGCACGCCAGCACGGCCTGGTGCTCTTCGCCGACGAGGTCTACGACAAGGTGCTGTACGACGGCGTGCGGCACACGGCGATGGCCAGCCTGTCGGACGACGTGCTGACGCTGACCTTCAACTCGCTGTCCAAGAGCTACCGCAGCTGTGGCTACCGTGCCGGCTGGCTCGTCGTGTCGGGCGACAGGAAGCCCGCGCGCGACTACATCGAGGGCCTGAACATGCTATCGAACATGCGGCTGTGTGCCAATGTGCCGGGCCAGTGGGCGATCCAGACCGCGCTGGGCGGCTACCAGAGCATCAACGATCTGGTGGCCGAAGGCGGGCGCCTGCGCCGCCAGCGCGA
>CAJYRH010000611.1 GCA_913776795.1 uncultured Pseudorhodoferax sp.
TGGCCCTGCTGCGCGGCCACCTGACCGAGATGGCCACCGGCGAGGGCAAGTCCCTGGCCGCGGCGCTGACGGCCGGCGTCGCTGCGCTCGCCGGCCTCCCCGTGCAAGTGCTGACGGCCAACGATTACCTGGTGCAGCGCGACGCAGAGACCTTCGCGCCGCTGTACCGGCTGCTGCACCAGCGCTGCGCCTGGGTCGGCGCCCGGCACGACGACGACGAGCGGCGCCATGCCTACGCCGCCGACGTGGTGTACGTCACCGCCCGCGAGGCGGCTTTCGACTACCTGCGCGACCGCATGTGCCACGGCACCGGCAGCGCGCCGCTGCAGCAGCGCGCACGCGCGCTGGCTGGCCAGGGCGGCGACGGCCCGGTGCTGCGCGGCCTGTGCATGGCCGTCATCGACGAGGCCGACAGCATCCTGATCGACGAGGCGCAGATGCCGCTGGTGCTTTCGCGCGAAGTCGCGGACCCGGCTGCCCGCGCCTTCCTGTGGCAGGCCTGGACACTGTCCGGCCGGCTCGTGCTGGGGCACGATTTCGTGCTGCAGGGCCAGCCAGCGCGCGCCGTGCTGCGGCCCGAAGGCCTGCAACGCCTGGCGCGGCTGGCCGCCAGCCTGGGACCGCTGTGGGTCAACGCGCAGCACCGCGCCGAGACGGTGGTCACGGCGCTCACGGCGCGCCACCTGTTGCAGCGCGACCGCGACTACGTGGTGGTGCCGGGCGACCCGGCCGGGCGCAGCAAGCCCGAGATCGCCATCGTCGACATGCTCTCGGGCCGCATCGCCGAGGGCCGGCGCTGGTCGCGCGGGCTGCACGGCCTGGTGGCCCTCAAGGAAGGGATCCCCATGCCGCCGGAGTCCGAGACCATGCTGCAGATGACCTACCAGCGCTTCTTCCGCCGCTACCACCGCCTGTGCGGCATGAGCGGGACACTGGCCGAAGGACGCACCGAGCTGCGCCAGCTCTACGGCTGCAGCATGCTGCGCGTGCCGTTGCGGCTGCCCGACCGCAGCAGCGCCTGGCCCCTGCGCTGCTATGCCGACGAGGCATCGCGGCGGCAGGCCGCGGTCGTGCGTGTCCAGGCCCTGGTTGCGGCCGGTCGGCCGGTGCTGGTCGGCTGCGACTCCGTGGCCGCCAGCGAAGCCATGGGCGCGGCCCTGGCCGCCGCCGGCGTGCCGCACCAGGTGCTGCACGCGCGGCTGGACGCGGCCGAGGCCGCCATCGTCGCCCGGGCCGGCGTGCACGGCCAGGTGACGGTGGCCACCAACATGGCCGGCCGCGGCACCGACATCCACCTGGACGCGCTCGCCCTGCAGGCCGGCGGCCTGCACGTGCTGAGCTGCCAGCACAACGCCTCGCGCCGACACGACCGCCAGCTCTCCGGCCGCGCTGCGCGTCAGGGCCAGCCCGGCAGCCACGAGACCTGGCTGGTGCCCCAGCCGCCCCTGACCGAAGAAGCAGAGCAGGCCGGCGGCGCCGGCGCCCGTCTTGCCGGCCTGTACCGGCTGCTGCAGCGCCTGCCTGGCCGCGTGCGCGGCGACGGCCGCGCCGCCCTGCCCCAGCCGCTGCTGGCCTGGGCGCTGCGGCGCGAGCAGCAACGCACCGAAAGGCTGCAGGCCCGGCGGCGACAACAGTTGTTCCAGCACGACATCCGCTTCGACGCCAGCCTGTGCTTCACAGGCCAGCGCCGGTGACCGCGCCATCCTCGCTCCATCGACCCCCATGCAACAACACCCCACGAAGCGCCCTTTGCAGCAACACCGACGCATGGCCTGGCTCGGCCTGGTGCCCGTGCTGCTGGCGCCCGCGGCCCAGGCCCAGCCTGCGCCGCAGGCCCTGGCCTGCCTGATCCAGCCGGCCCAGACGGCCGAGGTGGGCAGCGCAGTCATCGGCGTGGTACAGACGCTGCAGGCCGACCGTGGCGACCGCGTCCAGAAAGGCCAGGTTCTGGCGACGCTGCGCTCGGACGTCGAGCGTGCCAGCGCGGAAGCCGCGCAGTCGCGCGCAAGAAGCCTGGGTGAACTGCGCGGCGCCGTCGCGGCCCTGGACCTGGCCGAGCTGCGGCGCGACCGCGCCAAATCGCTCAAGGAGGAGAACTTCGTCTCGGCCCAGGCGCTGGAGCAGGCCGAGGCCGAGTTCCGCGTCGCGAAGGAGCGCGTGGCCCAGGTACGCGAGGCGCTGCGCACGGCCACGCGCGAGGTCAACACCTCCGAGGCCCAGCTGGCCCAGCGCACGCTGCGCGCGCCTTTCGATGGCGTGGTGGTGGAGCGCTACGCCAACCTGGGCGAGCGCTTCGAGGACAAGGCCCTCTTCCGCATCGCCGCCATTGCCACGCTGCGCGTGGAGCTGGTCGCACCGCTGCCGCTGTTCGGCCAGCTCAAGGTCGGCCAGAAGATCCAGGTGACGCCAGAGCTGCCCGGCGCGGCCGTGCGCAGCGCCAGCATCGTGCAGATCGACCAGGTGCTGGACCCGGCCAGCAACACCTTCCGGCTGCGGCTGGACCTGCCCAACGCCGACGGCAGCCTGCCGGCCGGCCTGCGCTGCCGCGCCGACTTCGGCCTGGGCGCCGCGGCAGCACCGCCGCCGTCCGCTCCGATGAACGGCGCCGCCGCGCGTTGACCGCCATGCCCCAGCCACCGCGACAGCGTCCGCTGCTCGAAGACATCGAGCGGCGCATCCTCTACTCCGCCGACAACCCGGCCGGGGCGCTGGCCGCGACGTTGCCGAAGACGCAGACCCAGTCCGAGCAGTCGCAGCCCGCCGCGCCGGCCCAGACACAGCCGGTGGTGGAACTGGTGGTGCTGGACGAGCGCGTACCCGATGCCGACGCGCTGCTGCAGGGCATCGCCGCCCAGGTGGCCGAGGGCCGGCAGCTGGAAGTGGTGCGCGTGGGCGCCGGCGAGGACGGCGTGGCCGCCATCACCGCGGCACTGGCGGGCCGCAGCGACGTGGCTGCGCTGCACATCGTGAGCCATGGCGGTGCCGGCGAGGTGCTGCTGGGCCAGGACGGCCTGGACAACGACACCCTGCTCGCGCGCGCAGGCGACATCGCCGGCTGGGGCAGCCACCTGGCCCAGGGCGCCGACATCCTGCTGTATGGCTGCGACGTGGCCAGCGATGCGCAGGGCCGCGCCTTCGTGCAGGGTCTGGCCGACCTCACCGGCGCCGACGTGGCCGCCTCCACCGATGCCACCGGCGCAGCGGCGCGGGGCGGCAACTGGACGCTGGAAATGCAGACCGGCCACATCGAGGCCCAGCTGGCCTTCGGCCTGCAGACCCAGGCCCTGTGGCAGGGCCTGCTGGCCACCTACACCGTGACGACGACGGCCGACAGCGGCGCCGGCTCGCTGCGCCAGGCCATCATCGACGCGAACGCGAATGCCGGCGCCGACACGATCAACTTCAGCATCGCTGGCGCCGGCCTGCAGACCATCAACCTGAGCTCGGCGCTGCCCACCATCACGGGCGCATTGGCGATCAACGGCTACACGCAGTCGGACGCAGCAGCCAATACGGCCAGCACCGGCACCAACGCCGTCATCCGCATCGCGCTCAACGGCTCGGGCGCGGGCGCCGGTGCCAACGGCCTGAACTTCGGCGCCGGCAGCAGCGGCAGCAGCGTGCGCGGCCTGGCCATCGGCGGCTTCTCCACCGGCGCCGGCATCCTGACCAGCGTGGGCGGGCTCACGGTGGCGGGCAACTTCATCGGCGCCAACGCAGCGGGCTCGGCAACCAGCGCCAACGCCACCGGCATCTCGATCGCCGGCACGGGGGCGACCACCGTCGGCAGCGCTACCTTGGCCGACCGCAACCTGGTCTCGGGCAACACCAACAACATCGTCAGCAGCGCCACCGGCGCGGTGACGATCCAGGGCAACCTCATCGGCACCAACAACGGCGGCAGCACCACCCTGGGCACGCCCACGGCCGGCATCAGCATTTCGGCCGGCACCGCCACCACGGTCGGTGGCGCCAATGCCGGCGAGGGCAACGTGATCGCCGGCGGGGCCAAGGGCGTGGTGGTCACCGGCACTGGCACTGTGGCCAGCATCGTCGCCAACACGATTTCGCAGACCACCACGCTGGGCATCGACCTGGGCAACGACGGCGCCACGGCCAACGACGTGGGCGATGCCGACACCGGCCCCAACGCGCTGCAGAACTTCCCCGTGATCACCGCCGGGCAGACGAGCGCCAACGGCTACGTGGCAGCCCAGGGCACGCTCAACAGCACGGCCAACACCAGCTTCCGCATCGATTTCTACGCCTCGCCGGCGGGCACGACCGTCAGCGAGGGCCGCGTCTACCTGGGCACCACGACCGTCACGACCAATGCCTCGGGCAACGCCAGCTACGCGGTCTCGCTGTCAGGCAGCACGGTGGCCACGGGCGCGCTGCTGAGCGCCACGGCCACCCGCGTCAACGGCACTGGACTGGCGGAGACCTCGGAGTTCTCGGCCTACCGCGCGACGACGGCGATGAACGTGCAGACGGTGACCACCACCGCCGACAGCGGTGCCGGCTCGCTGCGCGCCGCCGTCACGGCCGCCAATGCCGCGTCCGGTCCCACCCTGATCCGCTTCAACATCAGCGGCACGGGCCTGCACACGATCACGCTGGCCTCGGCTTTGCCAGCGCTCAACAGGCAGGTCATCATCGACGGCACGACAGACGACAGTTTTGCGGCCAATGGCAGCCGTCCAGCGATCCAGATCAACGGCAACGACAACGAAACCGCGTTCGACCTGGCGACCGGTGCCAGCGGCAGCACGATCCGCGGCCTGGCCATCACGAACTTCTTCTACTCCGCCATCTACATCCAGCCGTCCAGCAACAACAACGTCGTCGCTGGCAATTACTTCGGGACGATCGGCGCGGGTGGGCAGATTCTGGGCACAAGCCTGGGCAGCGCCGGTGTCTGGGTCGACTCGGCCAGCAACAACCGCATCGGCGGCAGCACCACGGCAGACCGCAACATCTTCGGTGGCATCACGGGCACGGCCATCCAGGTCTTCGGCGACAGCGGCAACGCCAACGGCAACGTGGTGCAGGGCAATTGGGTCAACGTGCTGCCAGATGGCCTCTCTTCGGTGACCAGCACGGGCCAGGGCATCCTGGTCGGGGGCAATACCACCAACACGCAGGTGCTGAACAACTGGATCGCGCGCACCGACTACAGCGGCGTCTCGATCACGGGCGGAGCCACCGGCAGCACGGTGCAGGGCAACCGCATCGGCACCGATGCGGCAGGCACTGCCAACTGGGGCGTACGCGTGGCCGCCGGCATGTACATCAACAACACGTCGGCCAACAACCTGATCCAGGGCAATGTGGTGGCCTTCAGCGGCGCCAACGGCGGCATCCTGCTCGACGCGAACGCCGGTACCGGCAATGCCATCCTCGGCAACCAGATCTACGGCAATGCCGGGCTGGGCATCGACCTGGGCTTCGACGGTGTCACGGCCAACGACACGGGCGACGCCGACACCGGGGCGAACAACCTGCAGAACTTCCCGGTGCTCACGCTGGCCCGCACCGACGGTGCCGGCAGCTTCACGGTGAGCGGCAGCATCAACAGCACGGCCAACACCTACATCCGTGTCGAGCTGTTCTCCAACCCCGCCAACGACAGCACGGGCTACGGCGAGGGCCAGGTCTACCTGGGCTTTGTCAATGTGCTGACCGACGGCAGCGGCAACGCCAGCTTCTCGACCACGCTGTCGGCCACGGTGGCGGCCGGCGCCTTCATCTCGGCCACGGCCACCCGGTCCAACAGCAGCTACTCCACCTTCACCGACACCTCGGAGTTCG
>CAJYRH010000612.1 GCA_913776795.1 uncultured Pseudorhodoferax sp.
GCCGCGGTGCGGTCGCCGAACTGCGCCGGCAGTGCGCCGTCGAGCAGGCGGATGTTCTTGATCGTGCGCGGATCCAGGGTCTGGCCGAAGCCGGAGATGGATTCGGGGATCATCACGCCGTTGATGCGGTACTGCAGGTTGGCGTGGTCGCCGCGCACATGGATGCCGCCATAGGAATCCTGGACCACGCCCGGTGCCTGCAGCAGCACCTGGTTGAGCGGGGTGGAAGCGCCCAGCGGCAGGCGCGCGATGTCCTCGGCGCTGATCGCGTACTGGCTGCTGCCGATGTCCGGCGACAGCGCGTTGCGCGCGGCTTCCAGCTTGGCGGTGACGGTGACCGGATCGAGATCGACGGTCGGCTCGGCAGCAGCGCTGCTGTCGGCGGCGGTATCCGCAGCGAGGGCGAGGCCGGGGGCGACCAGGAGGATCAGGGCGATGGCGGAGGAGAGGGGGCGACGTGTCATGGCGAGGTGGACCGAATGGAAAGGAATTGTTACTTAATAACAGTGTGCTTTCGCAAAAACGCCGGCGTAGGCCGGAAGTCATGGTGGCATCGCGATGTTGCTTGCCGTTCATGTCCTGGCGCTGCCAGCGTGACCGGCGTGCGGCGCTATGCGGCGCGCCCCGGCTCTGCGAACATCGCACACTGCCAAGGAGTCCTTTCATGAATCTGTCCGCCGCCGCCGTGTCCGCATCCGCCTCGTCGTCCTGGTCACCTGCCAGTTGGCGTGACAGGCCGGCGCTGCAGATGCCGGTGTATCCGGACCCGCAGGCGCTGGAGACTACGCTGACGGAACTGCGGCAGTTGCCGCCGCTGGTGACCTCCTGGGAGATCTTCGCGCTGAAGAAGCAGCTGGCCGAGGCGCAGGAAGGCAAGCGCTTCCTGCTGCAGGGCGGCGATTGCGCGGAGAACTTCAGCGATTGCGAATCCGGCACCATCTCCAACCGGCTCAAGGTGCTGCTGCAGATGAGCCTGGTGCTGGTGCACGGCCTGCGCCTGCCGGTGGTGCGGGTCGGTCGCTACGCCGGGCAGTACGCCAAGCCGCGCTCGGCCGATACCGAGACCCGCGACGGCGTGACCCTGCCCAGCTACCGCGGCGACGTGGTCAATGGCCCGGAGTTCACCGCGCAGGCGCGGGTGCCGGACCCGCGGCGCATGATCACCGCGCACTCGCGTTCGGCGATGACCATGAACTTCGTGCGCGCGCTGATCGACGGCGGCTTCGCCGACCTGCACCATCCCGAGTACTGGAACCTGAGCTGGGTCGGCTGCTCGCCGCTGGCCGAGGACTACCAGAAGATGGTGGCCTCGATCGGCGATGCGGTGCGCTTCATGGAGACCCTGTCCGGCGCGCAGCTGTACAACCTCAATCGCGTCGATTTCTACACCTCGCACGAGGCCTTGCTGCTGCCCTACGAGGAAGCGCTGACCCGCGAGGTCCCGCGGCAGTGGGGCTGGTTCAACCTCAGCACGCACTATCCGTGGATCGGCATGCGCACCGCGGCGCTGGACGGCGCGCATGTGGAGTACTTCCGCGGCATCCGCAATCCGATCGCGATCAAGGTCGGGCCGTCGGCGCAGCCGGACCAGTTGCTGCGCCTGATCGACGTGCTCAATCCGGAAGACGAGCCGGGCCGGCTGACCTTCATCCACCGCATGGGCGCGGCGCAGATCGCCGAGAAGCTGCCGCCGCTGCTGGACGCGGTGAAGCGCGACGGCCGCCGCGTGCTGTGGGTGTGCGATGCGATGCACGGCAACACCGAAAGCACCAGCAACGGCTACAAGACCCGGCGCTACCAGAACGTCCTGGGCGAGGTGGAGCAGTCGTTCGACATCCACGCCGCGGCCGGCACCCGCCTGGGCGGCGTGCATCTGGAACTGACCGGCGAGGACGTCACCGAGTGCACCGGCGGCGCGCGCGAACTCACCGAGCGCGACCTGGAGCGGGCCTACCGTTCCAGCGTCGACCCGCGCCTGAACTACGAGCAGTCGCTGGAGATCGCGATGGCGATCGTGCGCAAGCAGAACGGACGCAACGTCGCCACGCCGCTGGCGTAGTCGGTTGGTGTAGTCCGCGGCGCGTGCCGCTGCCGCATGTGCGGCGCATTATCGTGCGTGGCCCGACGGCTGCGGCATCGCTGCGTGCGATACCGCGCGCCGGCTTTGCGTCGCCGGCGGCATGCGCCGCTTTTCGGACGCGTTTGCACGCGCGCCTGTATGCCATGCGGCTGCCGTCGCCCGGCGCCGCCGCGCGTGCTCGACATCGCGCTAATCCCTCCACTGCCAGACTGTCGCGACTCCTCCCCCCGACAAAGGAGCGCATCTTGACCCTCGATCTTCACTGGGTGCCTTGGCGTGCCTACACGCTGCCGATCGGCGCCGCGCTGATTCTCGGTTTCCTGGCCTGGTGGCTGCTGTTGCGCATCGCCCAGCGCATGCGCGGCCGCGACTACCGGCGTGCGCGCATCGTGCGCGTGATCAGCGTGCCGGTCGCCTTCCTGCTGCCGATGCTGATGCTCAGCTTCGCGCTCGAATCCACGCCGCTGGACGAGAAGGCGCTGACCGACCTGCAGCACCTGCTGCACATCGGCATGATCGGCTGCGTGACCTGGCTGCTGGTGCGCGGCGTGGCGGCGCTGGAAACGGCGATCCTGCGCAGCCATCCGATCGAGGTGGCGGACAACCTCACCGCACGCCGCGTGCAGACCCAGACCCGGGTGCTGGCGCGGGTGGCGATGGGCACGATCATCCTGGTGGGCAC
>CAJYRH010000613.1 GCA_913776795.1 uncultured Pseudorhodoferax sp.
CGGGCCGATGTTGTAGCCGCCCAGCATGGTGCCCAGCAGTTCGGTGGCCTTGGCGCGCGAGATCAGCGGGCTCTTCTCGGTGCCGTGGGCGACGGCGGCCAGGTAGCTGGCCTTGACCTTGGCGGCGTCGTCCACACCGGCCGGCACGCGGTGGGTGATCAGGTTCAGCAGGAACGCTTCCTCGCCCGCGGGCGGCGCCTTCAGCAGCTCGACGAGCTCGGCCGTCTGCTTTGCCGACAAGGGCAGCGGCGGGATGCCGAGTGCGGCACGCTCGGCAACATGTTCACGGTAGGCTTGCAACATGGCGTTCTTCTCCGGTTCTGGGATGTGGGGAAAGGGATCGGCGCACGCTCAACGGCTGGCGCCAGGCTGCGCAGCAACTGCCGTGCCGGCGGGGACCTGTGCCGGCGCAGGCGCGGCGTCCAGCACGCTGGGCGGCGGGGTCAGCTTGAACTGCTCGGCCACGGCCACTTGCTGCGGGCTCTTGCATTCGTCGGCCATGCGCTGGCCCAGCTTGTGGTTCATGAGCATGGACTTGTTGGCCAGCTGCAACCAGACGGCGCCGGCGTGCGCATCCTCCAGCCGGATGGCGCCCGTGGTGGTGGGTACAGGGACCAGGCGGTAACGCGTCTTGGCGATCTGCAGGTCGAAGTAGCCGGGCTTGGCGGCATCGGCCGTCAGCTGCACCGTGTTGCCGAGCTCGCACGGCAGCGAGCCGACATGCACGCGTTCGGCGATCGACAGTTCGGCAGCACCCAGCACGGCTTCGGCGGCCGGTGCGTGGGTGGCCAGCTGATCGACGTCGAGCTTGCCCTTGGCGGGCGCGGCTTTCCTGGCCGTGGTCGCCTTGGCATTGGCAGCAGGTGCCTTGGCCGTGGCGCTGCTCTTGGCAACAGGCTTGGCTGCCGGCTTGGCCGCGGGCGCCTTCGCAGGCGCCTTGGCGGCGTCGCTCTGGGCCAGGGCAACACTGGCCGAGGCGGCCAGAACCAGGGTCAACAGCGTGGACTTCAACATGCTCATGCCTCCTTGGCCGGCGCGGTCTGGGCCGGATGGTCGGAAAAGTAAGACTGCATTTCGGCAGGCAGGGGCCGGCCGGTCTGGTGTGCACGTTCCAGCACCTGCCAGCAGGAGCGGTAGCTGGCCCGGTCGTGCAACTGCTTCTCGAACGCCACAGGCGCCCACTCGGCCGACACTGCGGCCTGGATCAGGCGGCCCGCGGTGTCGATTTCTTCGGCGCTGGGGGCCAGTGCTTCGACGATGGGGCGGATCTGCGCCGGGTGGATGCTCCACATGCGCGTGTAGCCGAACTCACGCGCGGCACGGCGGGCGGCCGCGCGCATGGCGTCGGCATCGCTGAACTCGGTGACCACGCAGTGCGACGGCACCTTGCCATGTGCGTGGCAGGCCGAGGCGATCTCGAGCTTGGCACGCACCACCAGCGGATGCGTGAACTGGCCCTGGGCGCTCATGCCCTCGGCCGGGATCGCGCCCGCATGGGCAGAAACGAAGTCCATGAGCCCGAAGCTGATGGATTGGACACGCGGGTGCGCGGCGATGTCAAAGGCGCGGTGCACGGCAGCCGGCGACTCGACCAGCACCTGCAGCGGCAGGTCGGCCGCGCCGGCGGCCCGCAATGCGCGCTCGGCGCGCTCGACGTCCTGCACGCTTTCGACCTTGGGCACCATGATGTGGGCCAGGCGCGCTCCGGCCTGACCGGCGATGGTGGCCATGTCGGCCTCGAAGGCCGGGTGGTCGACCGGGTGCACGCGCACCGCCACGCGGGCGCGCGGGTCCGCCGCCTGTGCGAGCGCGACGACCAGCGCGGCATGGTCGGCCTCGCCACCGACAGGGGCGCCGTCCTCGCAGTCCAGCGTCACGTCGAACACGCAGGCGCCGAACTCTTCGATCATCTCGGCCTGCAGCGCCAGGCTCTTGCGCATGCGCAGCTCGACGCCGCTGTAGTGGTCGCACACCGGCAGCACGATCTGGCCGGCGTGTGCGCCCAGCAGCACGTCACGCGGGTGGGCTGGATGCGAACGGCTCATGGTGCGGAATCTTCGGCCTTGCGGGCCATGATGAACAGGCGCGGGAAGGCCAGCAGGCGCTGGCCATCGGCGCGCAGGGAATAGGCCGCATCGATGCGCTGCTCGTACGCGGCCAGAAAGCCGACCCGCTGCGCATCGGACAGGCGCTCGACGAAAGGCCGCAGACCCGTGCTGCGCAGCCAATCAACGATGGCGCCCGGACCGGCCATGCGGTGCTGGTAAATGGTGTGCCAGACATCGACCTCGGCCGCCAGCGGGGCCAGCAGGTCGTAGTAGCGGCCAATGCCCAGCAGCGGCGTGCGCAGGTGCTCGGCGTCGCCGATCTGCGCGGCCCAGGCCGGATCGCTTGCGACCTCGCGCATCAGCCGGTGCGAGGGCTCCTGCCAGTTGTCCGGCATCTGGATGGCCAGCACGCCGCCGGGGGCCAGCAGACCGAACAGCCGCGGCAGCAGTTCGGCATGGCCGGGAACCCATTGCAGTGCCGCGTTGGCGAACAGCAGATCAGGGGCTTCGCCCGGGGCAGGTGCCCAAGTTGCAATGTCGGCTTGGGTGAATTGGGCGCTGGGCAGCCGATCACGCGCACTGGCCAGCATGGACGCCGAGTTGTCGACGCCCAGGACGCGGGCCTGCGGAAACCTTCGGACCAGCAATTCGGTGGAGTTGCCCGGGCCGCAGCCCAGGTCCACCGCGAAGATCGCACGCGCGGCCCCGCGCACGGAGGGCACACGGGCCAGCAGTTCGGCCGCCGGACGCGTGCGCTCGTCCTCAAAGCGACGGTACAGCGCAGGATTCCAGTCGGCCATGGGCGCGTGCGAGGGTCCGTGGATCAGAGCAGGTGGGCGACGCCGGCCTGCTCGTCCTGCAGTTCCTTGAGCGTCTTGTTGATGCGTTCCTGGCTGAATGCGTCGATCTCCAGGCCCTCGACCAGCTTGTACTCGCCGTTCTCGCAGGTGACAGGGAAGCCGAACATGACGTCCTTCGGGATGCCGTACTGGCCATCCGACGGGATGCCCATGGTGACCCACTTGCCATTGGTGCCCAGGGCCCAGTCGCGCATGTGGTCGATGGCAGCGTTGGCCGCCGAGGCCGCCGACGACAGACCACGCGCCTCGATGATGGCGGCGCCGCGCTTGCCCACGGTCGGCAGGAAGGTGTCGGCGTTCCAGACCTGGTCGTTGATCATCTTGGCCACGCTCTCGCCGCCGATGGTGGCGAAGCGGTAGTCGGCGTACATCGTCGGCGAGTGGTTGCCCCAGACGGTCAGCTTCTCGATGTCGGCCACGGCCTTGCCGGTCTTGGCAGCCAGTTGGCTGGCGGCGCGGTTGTGGTCCAGGCGCAGCATGGCGGTGAAATTCTTGCGCGGCAGGTCCGGTGCGCTCTTCATGGCGATGTAGGCGTTGGTGTTGGCCGGGTTGCCGACCACCAGCACCTTGACATTGCGGCTGGCGACGGCGTTCAGTGCCTTGCCCTGCGCCGTGAAAATGGCGCCGTTGACGGCCAGCAGCTCGGCACGCTCCATGCCGGGGCCACGGGGACGCGAGCCGACCAGCAACGCGTAGTCGGTGTCCTTGAAAGCCGTCATCGGATCGCTGTGGGCCTCCATGCCTGCCAGCAGCGGGAAGGCACAGTCCTCCAGCTCCATCATCACGCCCTTCAGCGCCTTCTGGGCCTTCTCGTCGGGAATCTCAAGCAGCTGCAGGATCACCGGCTGGTCCTTGCCCAGCATTTCGCCGGAGGCGATGCGGAACAGGAGGGCGTAACCGATTTGGCCAGCGGCACCGGTGACGGCCACGCGGACAGGCTTTTTGCTCATGGGGAAGGCTCCGGGAAAGGAAGGAGGGAGAAAACCCCCGCCCAGGCGACGAAACATGAGCGCGCGGGCCCGGGGGACAGCCTTAGAGTTTACCCCTGTTCCGCCACGGCGGTCAATTTGTCTTATGTCTTATATAAGATAAGATTGCCGACGCTGCAGCACGGGTTGCGGCACCACCTGCGCGGGCATGGAAGGTTGGCAGCCAGCCGACTGTCCGCGCGACTTCCAACCCCGCCAGCCATTCCGTTGCCTGGTCCCATGCTCCAGTCCATGCCCGCATCCGCTTCCGGCCATGCCGCCGACACCGCGACCGACACCGGGCCGGCCACCACGCCCGCATTCAGCCCGCTCTACCAACAGATCAAGGCCCTCATCCTCCAGAGCCTGCAGGCAGGCGAATGGAAACCAGGCGAGCTGATACCGAGCGAGATCGAACTGGCAGCCCGCTACCGGGTGAGCCAGGGCACGGTGCGCAAGGCGGTCGACGAACTGGCCGGCGACAACCTGCTGGTGCGACGGCAGGGGAAGGGCACCTTCGTGGCCACGCACACCGAACAGCATGTGCGCTACCGCTTCCTGAAGCTGGTGCCCGATGACGGCGACCAGAACCGCGAAGGCCCGGCCCAACGCAACGTCCTGGAATGTCGGCGCACCCGGGCCAGCGCGGAAATCGCCCGTGCGCTGGCATTGCGCAGCAGCGATGCCGTCATGCAGGTGCGACGCGTGCTCTCCTTCACCGGACAGGACGGTGCGCAGGTGCCTACCATCCTGGAGGACCTCTGGCTGCCGGGCGGGCCCTTCAAGGGACTGACAGCCGAGCGCATGTCCAGCTTTCGCGGGCCGACCTATGCCCTGTTCGAAAGCGAATTCGGCGTGCGCATGGTGCGCGCCGAAGAAAGAATCCGCGCCGTCCTCCCCGACGCGGAGCAGGCCGGCATTCTGCAGATCGCCTCCGGCATGCCTTTGCTGAGCGTGGAGCGCGTGGCCTACACCTACAACGACACACCGATGGAGCTGCGGCGCGGGCTCTACCGCACCGACACGCACCACTACCGCAACGATCTGAGCTGAGATTGGTGCGGCGGCAGACGCATGTGCGACTGCCGCTGCAACCCTTCGTCGCGTTTGCCCTGTTGCATTGCAATAGAATTTTGGGCTGACTGCCGCGACACAATTACAAGGCAGTTACATCCACGAAAGCGCATTCATGACAGAAGCCGCCTCCTCAGCCCGCCCCAAACGCCCGCAGTTCCGCAACATCAATGCCCTGACCGACCTGCCGACCTACCGCCTGCCGGCGGCCGGCTGGGTGTCCATCCTGCACCGCGCCAGCGGCGT
The DNA here is from genome assembly GCA_913776795.1 of uncultured Pseudorhodoferax sp. The sequence goes on from CAJYRH010000613.1 coordinate 5,197, forward strand.
GCTGATGTTCCTGCTGATGCCCTTCATCATCTGGATGTTTGACACCTCGGTTTCTTCCGAGCTGTCGTTCGCTCGCTTCAAGGCGGCCTTCAACACGGGCATCGGCCTCGTACCGGGCTGGTTCATCAAGCTGGTCGCATTGGCGCTCATGTGGGCCTACCTGCACCACTTCATTGCGGGCCTGCGCCATCTGTGGATGGACGTCAGCCACGACGCAGTCACCAAGGATTTCGGCAAGAGCTCCGCCGTCGCCGTGCTGGCACTGAGTCTGGGCCTCACGCTGGTGCTGGGCCTGAAGCTGTTCGGCGTGTACTGATCACATTAAGG
>CAJYRH010000614.1 GCA_913776795.1 uncultured Pseudorhodoferax sp.
CACCAGCACACGCTCCACCTCGCGCAGCGTGGCGTGTGGATCCGGACTGAGCTCCAGCGCATGCGGCAGCAGCACCAGATCCAGGCTGTTCGACTCGTAAGGCAGCGCGGAGAAATCGCAGGCGAGCGCGGCACGCACCGGCGCGCCGGCCGCCGGTGCATCCGCCGTGGCGAGCCACCGGTGCTGGATGCGGCAGGAGCGCAGGCCATCGAGTTCGCCCGCGCCCAATTGCAACGCGTGGTAACCAAAGACGTCGGTCACCGCCCGGTCGAAGGCGGCCTGCTCCCAATCCAGCAGGTAGCGGCCGGGCGGGGTCTGGAACCAATCGTGCAAACCTATAATTTGACCGCTCATGGAACTCATTGCGCTGCCCGCCTTCGCCGACAACTACGTGTGGATGCTGCACGACGGAAAGGCGGCGCTGGTGGTCGATCCGGGCGATGCCGCCCCGGTCTTCGATGCCTTGCAGCGCCGCGGTTTGCAACTGCGCGCGATTCTAGTCACGCACCACCATGGCGATCATGTCGGTGGTGTGGCGGCGCTGCGTGAAGCCACGGGCGCCAGGGTGTTTGGCCCGTCGCGCGAGCGCATTCCCGAACCGCTGGTGCGCGTGTCCGGCGGCGATCAGGTGGCGGCGGAGGCGTGCACGCTGGGCCTGGCCTTCCAGGTCATCGACGTGCCGGGCCACACGGCAGGCCACATCGCCTACTGGTGCGGCGATGTCGGCGACGCCGACGGCAGCCCGGTGCTGTTCTGCGGTGACACGCTGTTCTCGGGCGGTTGCGGCCGCCTGTTCGAGGGCACGCCAGCGCAGATGCTGGACTCGCTCGACAAGCTGGCCGCGCTGCCTGGCAACACACGCGTCTGCTGCGCCCACGAGTACACGCTTTCCAACCTCAAATTTGCGCGTGCGGTGGAACCTGGCAGCGCCGATCTGCTCCACTACAGCGCGCAGTGCGAGCAACAACGCGCGCTGAACCAGCCGACGCTGCCATCGCGCATCGCGCTGGAGCGGCGCATCAATCCCTTCCTGCGCGTACGCGAACCCCTGGTGGCCCAGGCTGCACGCGGCTTCGACGCCGGCGCACACGGTGACGTCGGTGTCCTGGCCGCATTGCGGCAGTGGAAAAACGAATTCAAATGAATGTTCTGATGAAGTATCTCGGCGTGGCGGTCCTGCTCTGGCTGACCGGCTGCGCCACCATCGACGACCCCAACTCCGCCAATTCCGCCAACGCGCCCCGCCCTCCCACCACTGTGCAGGTGGACGGCGCTGCCATCCCGGCCGGCCCGCGCCAGGCCATCATCCCCACCGGCCCGTTGAGCCCGATCGCCGCGTCCGAGCTGCGTTCCGGGCCCGTTACGCTGCAGCTGCCGCCGGCCGACCTGTGGGAGCGCATCCGACGCGGCTTCGCCATGCCGGACCTGGACACGGACCTCGTGCGCGACCGCGAGCAGTGGTATGCCACGCGGCCGGACTACATGCTGCGCATGACCGAGCGCTCGTCCAAGTACCTGTTCCACATCGTCGAGGAACTCGAGGTGCGCGGCATGCCGACCGAGCTGGCGCTGTTGCCCTACATCGAGAGTGCCTTCAACCCGCAGGCGGTGTCGGTGGCCAAGGCGGCGGGCATGTGGCAGTTCATGCCGGCCACGGGCACCTACTTTGAGCTCAAGCAGAACATCTTCCGCGACGACCGGCGCGACGTACTGGCCTCCACGCGCGCAGCGCTGGACTACCTGCAGAAGCTCTACGGCATGTTCGGCGACTGGCACCTGGCGCTGGCCGCCTACAACTGGGGCGAAGGCAGCGTGAGCCGGGCGATCCAGCGCAACCAGCGTGCCGGCCTGCCGACCGGCTACCTGGACCTGTCCATGCCCAACGAGACGCGCTACTACGTGCCCAAGCTGCAGGCGGTCAAGAACATCGTGGCCCGGCCCGAGCGCTTCAGCGCCGACCTGCCGCTGATCGAAAACCACCCCTACTTCCAGATGGTGGACCTCGCGCACGACATCGACGTGGCGCTGGCCGCCCGGCTGGCCGACGTCTCGCCAGACGACTTCCGGGCGCTCAATCCTTCCATGAACAAGCAGGTCATCCTGGCGGCGGCCACGCCCCAGATCCTGCTGCCCTGGGACAACGCGCTGGTCTTCAAGCGCAACCTGGACGCCCATGCCAAGGGCCAGTACGCAAGCTGGGGTGCATGGACTGTACCCACCACCATGAACGTGGGCAGCGCGGCCGAGCGCGTCGGCATGAGCGAAGCCGACCTGCGCAGCGTCAACAACATCCCGCCGCGCATGCTGATCAAGGCTGGCTCGGTGCTGGTGGTGCCGCGCTCGGGCAAGATGGGCGACGTGACCAGCCAGATGGCCGACAACGCCAGTCTGCAACTGGCGCCCGAGATCGTGACGCGCAGGACCGTGGTCAAGGCCGCGCGCAAGGACACGGTGGCCAGCCTGGCGCGGCGCTACCGCGTGAGCGCTGCGCAGATCGCCGACTGGAACGACATCGCCGCCACGGCCGCGCTGCGCCCGGGCCAGGCGCTGACGCTGTTCCTGCCGGTGCGGGCCAGCGCTGCG
>CAJYRH010000615.1 GCA_913776795.1 uncultured Pseudorhodoferax sp.
GCAGGCCCAGCATGCGCAGAATCGACGGACGTGCCACGTCGGCATCCACCAGCATGACCGTGTTGTTCAACTCGGTCGCAATGCTCAACGCCAGGTTCAGGGCGTTGAAACTCTTGCCCTCCCCGGCCACAGCGCTTGTGACCATGATCAGATTGCCGTTCGCCACCGGCGCCGCGCCTTTGCCCATGGCGTTGGCAATGAGCGGTCGCTTGATCACACGATACTGGTCGGCGATCTGCGAGCGCGGCGCATTGGGGCTCACGAAACCGGCCGCCGTCAGCGCGTCCAGGTCCAGGTCCACCTGGCGCGACACCACAGCCGGCCGCGCCGGCGCCGGTGCCGGTGCCGGTGCCGGTGCGGCCGGCTCGGGAAGCGCCGGCGCGGTGGCTGCGGGAGGGGCGACGGCAATGTCCGGCACCACCGCGCCCGCCTGCCGCAACTGCTCCAGCCGCCGAGATGCTTGTTCGATCAGACTACTCATGCCATCCTCAAGCGGCTCTGCTGGCCATGTAGACCATCAGGCCGATGCCTAGTGCGAAACACACGACCAAGCTGGAGGAAGCAGCCGCAAACTTCCACAGATTCCTCCGCTCCTGGCGTTTCGCGTCTTCGCTGATGATGAGCGTCACCACGCCCAGCAGCGGCAAGGACACCGCATTGCGCAGTGCGTGCGCGTTGTGGAACACCGGTCGCAGTTGGCTCAGGCCCAATGCAGCCACCACGCCAGCCGCCAGCGATGCAACCATCACGCCAACCAGCAACAAGGAACGGTTGGGCGCCACGGGTCGCTGAGAAACGCGCGGCGGATCAATGAGGCGAAAATCTGCCACGCCGGCCACGGAATCCAGGTTGCCCGTCATCGAGGCCGACTCGCGCCGTGCCACCAGATCTTCATAATTCTTCTTGTTGATCGCGTAGTCTCGGTTCAGCTGCGCGTACTCCGCTTCGATCTGCGGCGCCGTCTTGGCCTGCTCCTGCGCCCGTGCGTAGCGCGCGCCGAACTCGGCAACTCGCGCACTCAATGACGCCACCCGCACCTCAGCCGTTGCAAGCAAACGCCCGAGTTCCTGGACCGCCAGGCTGCTGTTGGCGCCGGTGATCGGGTCGGACACAGCGGCTTTGCGCAGCGCCGCGACTTCCCGCGCCTTCTGTTCCTCGAGTTCCTTGATCGAACGGCGCGTGGCGGACACGTCTGGATGCTGCTCCGTGAAGCGCTGCAGCAGGTTGTCGAGGTTGCGCTTCTGCTCGGTCAGGCGGGTGTCGATCTCGGGCGTCGGGAACAGGCGCTCGGCATCGCCACCCTTGGCCGCCTTGGCCACTTGGGCACGCTCCGCCTCGAGTTGGCGCTTGGCCGAGTCGCGTGCACGCTCGGCCTCTACCAATTCGAGCCGCGCATTGTTGTACTGAGAGCCCAGTTCCCCGATGCGGGAGGCAACATCAGGACCCGCCGTTGACTGCATCTCGATGTTGCGCAGCCGGAAGTCCTTGAGCCGCGTTTCGGCCTCTTCCAGTCGGGTTTCGTAGGTGCGGATCTGCTCGGAGATGAATTTCTGCGCGGCCGCGGTGTCCTTGCGGGAGTCGCCCAGGCTGGACTCCACGAAGATCGACACCAGCGACTGGACGACCTTCTGGGCGCGAGGCGGCACCGGATCCTGGTACGTGATGGTGTAAAGATTGTCGCGGCCCACGCTCTTGATCTCGAGCGTACCCATCAGGGTATCGATCAGGCGCTCGCGTGCCGACGGCGACTCGATGTTGAGATCCAAGTCGGCCATGCGCACCAGCTTTTCCACGTTGGGGCGATTGATCAGGGTGCGGCTCAGCATCGTGACCTGCTGGTTGACGTTCGGCTGCACTGCCAGGCCGGACATCAGCGGCTTGAGAATCGACTGGGTATCGACGAATATCCGCGCGGATGCCTCGTACTTATCCGGAATGCGCAGAACCACCGCAGACCCCACGATTGCAACGACCCATGCCGCCAGCAATCCCCACCAGCGGTGTTTCCACGCGCCTTTGGCAAACGTGGATATCTGGTTGATCAACTCCTCCATCGATCAGAACCAGCTCTGAGGAATGACCAAAATGTCGCCCGGCTTCATTTCCACGTTGTGCGAAATATCTCCACGCTTGACCAAATCGCGCAGGCGCACGGAATACTGCTTCCCGCCTTCGGCCGTGCGCAAAATGGTGGCACCATTGCCATCGGCAAAATCTGTCAAGCCACCCACTGCGATCATCACGTCCAGCAATGTCATCTTCTGCTTGTAGGGCAGGAATTGAGGACGCGCCGCCTCGCCTACGACGCGGATTTGCTCACTGTAAGGACCAACGAATGCCGTCACGATCACGGTCACTACCGGATCCCGCACGAACTTGCCAAGCAATTGCTCGATTTCGCGCGCCACTTCGGTGGAATTCTTGCCTTGGGCAATCAGCTCATCGACCAAAGGAGTTGAAATCTTCCCATCCGGGCGGACAGGAACCGACATCGACAATTCAGGGTTTCTCCATACGATGATATTGAGAGAATCACCCGGACCGATGATGTAGTTATAGTCGCCCGACGCAGCGGCGACCGGTGCCGGAGGAAATTTGTTGGAAGCGCACCCAGCGAGAATGACCGCCGCCAGGAATATTCCAAGCTTGCCAATCAAGCCTCGAATCGCAAAGTGATGAATTTTCAAGGCAAATCCCCTACAGTATTCAGCAACAGTCGTCAAACGGGGCACTATAGCGCACTTCCCCACACGCGATTGCGACGTTCCGGTGAGCGGTCCGAGACCAGTGACCAGCGGCGAAGCCTTCGATTCTCTGCGCGCTGGGCACCCGATCTGCGCGACAAATGCACATAAGTGCCATGCATTTTGCAACCGTGCGCACGGCGCAACGGCGCAACGGCGCAACGGCGCACCACCTTAGACGCGGTAGTAGCTGCGGTACCAGGCCACGAACCGGTCGACACCTTGCTGCAGCGGCGTAGCCGGGACAGACCCGACCCAGTCGGCCAATGCCTGGACATCGGCGTAGGTCGCCAGCACGTCGCCGTCCTGCATTGGCAGCAGCCGCTTCTCGGCCTTGCGCCCCAACGCCTGCTCGATGTAGCCGATGAAGTCCAGCAAGGGAACGGGGTTGCGGTTGCCGATGTTGAAGACCCGATACGGCGCATGGCTGGTGGCGGGGTTCGGCTGCGCGGCATCGAACGCAGGCTCCGCGCTCGCGGGTCTGTCGAGCACCCGGACCACGCCGTCGGCCACGTCATCGACATAGGTGAAGTCGCGCTGCATTCGACCGAAGTTGTAGACCTCGATCGGCCGCTGCTCGAGGATGGCCTTGGTGAACAGGAACAAGGCCATGTCCGGGCGTCCCCAGGGGCCATAGACGGTGAAGAAACGCAGGCCGGTGGTCGGCAGTCCGTAGAGATGGCTGTACGTATGGGCCATCAATTCGTTGGCCTTTTTGGTCGCAGCGTACAGGCTGACGGGGTGGTCTACCGCATCGGACTCGGCAAACGGCATCTTGGTGTTGCCACCGTACACACTGGAGCTGGAAGCATAGACGAGGTGCCGCACTTGGTGGTGCCGGCAACCCTCCAGCACGTTGACGAACCCGACCAAATTGCTGTCCACATAGGCGTGCGGGTTGCGCAATGAGTAGCGAACCCCGGCCTGCGCTGCCAGGTGAACGACGGCATCGAATCTCTGCTGCGCGAACAGAGCAGCTATGTCGTCGCGGTGGGCCACGTCCATGCGCACAAAGCGAAAGCCAGCCTGGACCTGCAGGAGCGCCAGCCGGCTCTCCTTGAGCGAGACCTCGTAGTAGTCGTTCAGGTTGTCCAGGCCCACGACCTCGTCGCCGCGTGCCAGCAGGCGCTGCGCCACACTCATACCGATGAAGCCAGCAGCCCCCGTCACCAACACCTTCATTGCTTGCCGTCCTCCACGTACGCATGCTCGAGTTGCGACTCGATGGCTTTCCAAAGAGGACGGATCATGAGACGCAAGCCGGCCTCGACCGTCGCCGCGTGGATCAGGGAGGGAACGCGCATCCCGCGGTGCTCCACCGGAGCCCCGATCGGGACGATCTTCACACCCAGCTTGGCGAAATGATCGGCCAGCCGCGGCTCGGTCAACGTGAACAGGTATTCGATGTTGTAGCGCCGGGCGATCAGCACCGAAGCCATGTACAGACCCACCGGGATGTACGGGAAGCGGGGCTGCTGCGCATCGCCGAAATCGCTGACATCCAGCGCGACCTCCTTGTGGTCCTCGCCGCGACGGCGCCGGAAATCGGACAGCACGGCCAGGCGCGACACCTCGGCAATCCGGTCGCGCGGCAAGTTCGAAGGGTCGATCTGGTCGCGGTACAGAGATTCGCGGCACGACTTCTCGAACGGCAGCAGCGAATCCGGCGCATTCGGATCCGTCAAGATGACCCTGGCGCAGCCCACAAGACGCGGCGAGGCTTCCGCCGTGCGCATCAGGCAGTGCAGCGAGCGAACGTCATAGGAGTCGGTTTCGCGTTGGTCAGGTCGGACCGGCTCGAAGCCCAACTCGCGCGCGTAGACGTCGTGGCGGATGAAAAAAACGTCGTCCTTCTCCTTTTCCTGCAAGGCCGGCGCAACGCTGAAAAAGCGATTGAAGTTGTCAGCAAGGTTGAGTCTGGACATAAGGAGCTGCGTTGAGGAGCTTCGTTGGTGCGGGCGGCCGCAGGGGCCAAAGCATACCGACCGCCCGGTGCACAGGCGCATGACCAGGCGCAAAAACTGTGGACTCGCTCACAAAATGGTGAGGTCAGCCGGCAACAGTGTTCGTTTACAGCACCAATGCGATCGGCGATGATGGTCCTGCCCACTGGGCGTTTGCTACATTTTGAGGCTATGGCTGCAGTCGACTCGGCAAAGAACGTTCCCGCTGTGGCCCTGCCCGGACTTGGCAGGGCCCTGATCGCCGCAGGCAAGCTGGGACAGAAGGCGGCCGAAGACATCTACCGCAAGGCGCAGAGCAGCCGGACCAGCTTCATCGCGGAGTTGACCGGCTCGGGTGCCGTTTCTCCCTTCGACCTGGCCCACACCGTGTCGTCCGCGTTCGGTGCGCCCGTGCTCGACCTGGACGCGCTGGACCTGCATCGCCTACCCAAGGACTTGCTCGACGCAAAGATCTGCAATGCCTACCGGGTGGTGCCGTTGTCCAAGCGCGGCAACCGGCTGGCGGTCGCCACCGCCGACCCGTCCGACCAGGAAGCTGCAGAGAAGATCAAGTTCGCCACCCAGCTCGTAGTCGACTGGGTCATCGCCGAATACGACAAGATCTCGCGCATGCTGGAATCGGGTGTCGGCCGCGTCGACACGACGATGCAAAACCTGATAGGCGGCGACTTCGAGTTCGACGAAGCCAGCGTCGTGGCGGCGACCGAAACGGCCGACACCACGGCCCAGTCGGAGGTGGAGGACGCTCCAGTCGTCAAGTTCCTGCACAAGATGCTGCTCGACGCGTTCGGCATGCGCGCTTCCGACCTTCACTTCGAGCCGTACGAGCACAACTACCGCGTGCGTTTCCGCATCGACGGCGAACTGCGCGAGATTGCCTCGCCGCCAGTGGCCATCAAGGACAAGCTGGCTTCGCGCATCAAGGTCATCTCGCGGCTGGACATCTCCGAGAAGCGCGTGCCGCAGGACGGCCGCATGAAGCTCAAGATCGGTCCCGACCGCGTGATTGACTTCCGCGTGAGCACGCTGCCCACGCTGTTCGGCGAAAAGATCGTGATCCGGATCCTGGACCCCAGCAGCGCCAAGCTGGGCATCGACGCGTTGGGCTATGACGCCGAGGAGAAGGCGCGGCTCATGCACGCCATCGGCCGCCCCTACGGCATGAGCCTGGTCACCGGCCCGACCGGCTCGGGCAAGACCGTGTCGCTGTACACCTGCCTGAACCTGCTGAACAAGCCCGGCGTCAACATCGCCACGGCCGAAGACCCGTCGGAAATCAACCTGCCGGGCGTCAACCAAGTCAACGTCAATGAAAAGGCGGGGCTCACTTTCGCCGCTGCATTGAAGTCATTCCTGCGGCAGGATCCCGACATCATCATGGTCGGCGAGATCCGCGATCTCGAGACGGCCGACATCGCGATCAAGGCGGCGCAGACCGGCCACCTGGTGCTGTCCACGCTGCACACCAACGATGCGCCGACAACGCTCACGCGCATGCGCAACATGGGCATCGCGCCGTTCAACATCGCTTCCAGCGTGATCCTGATCACCGCGCAGCGACTGGCGCGCAGGCTGTGCAACAACTGCAAGCAGCCCATCGACATCCCGCGCGAAACGCTGCTGCAGTCCGGCTATGCCGACAGCGATTTGGACGGCAGCTGGAAGCCCTTCCACCCGGTGGGTTGCAACCAGTGCAACAACGGCTACAAGGGCCGCGTCGGCATCTACCAGGTGATGCCGATCAGCGAGGAGATCCAGCAGATCATCCTGGCCGATGGCAGCGCGCTGGACATCGACCGGCAAGCCAAGCGCGAGGGCGTGCGCTCCCTGCGGCAATCGGGGCTGCAGAAAGTCCGGCAGGGCATCACCTCGCTCGAGGAAGTGCTTGCCGTGAGCAACGAATAGGCACGGCCGACGCCGAGAGGATCTATGGCCACCGCAGTTTCCAGGGACGTCAAGGAATTCGTCTTCGAGTGGGAAGGCAAGGACCGCAATGGCAAGCAGGTGCGTGGCGAGACCCGCGCGGCCGGCGAGAACCAGGTGCAGGCCTCGCTGCGCCGCCAGGGCGTCTTTCCCACCAAGATCAAGAAGCGCCGCATGCGCGGCGGCAAGGCCATCAAGCCCAAGGACATTGCGATCTTCACGCGCCAGCTGGCCACCATGATGAAGGCCGGCGTGCCGCTCCTGCAGGCCTTCGATATCGTCGGCCGCGGCAATGCCAATGCCAGTGTGGCCAAGTTGCTCAATGACGTGCGCATGGACGTGGAGACCGGCAGCTCGCTGAGCGCGGCCTTCCGCAAGTTCCCGCTGTACTTCGACAGCCTGTACTGCAATCTTGTGGAGGCAGGCGAGGCCGCCGGTATCCTGGAAGCGCTGTTGGACCGACTGGCCACCTACATGGAGAAGACCGAGGCGATCAAGTCCAAGATCAAGTCGGCGTTGATGTACCCGATCTCGGTGGTCGTGGTGGCCTTCATCGTGGTCTCGGTCATCATGATCTTCGTGATCCCTGCGTTCAAGGAGGTCTTTTCCTCCTTCGGCGCCGACCTGCCGGCCCCGACGCTGCTCGTGATCGCCATCAGCGAGTTTTTCGTCTCGTACTGGTGGCTGATCTTCGGCGGGATCGGCGGCGGCCTGTACTTCTTCATGCAAGCCTGGAAGCGCAATGAGCGCGTGCAGCAGGTCATGGACCGCCTGCTGCTGAAGGCCCCCGTTTTCGGCGTTCTGATCGAAAAGTCCTGCATCGCGCGCTGGACGCGCACGCTGGCCACCATGTTCGCGGCCGGCGTGCCGCTGGTCGAGGCGCTCGACTCGGTCGGGGGGGCCTCGGGCAACTCGGTGTACGCGGTGGCCACCGAGAAGATCCAGCAGGAGGTCTCGGTCGGCACCAGCCTGACGGCCGCCATGACCAACGCCAAGGTGTTCCCGAGCATGGTGCTGCAGATGTGCGCCATTGGCGAGGAGTCGGGCTCGATCGACCACATGCTCGGCAAGGCGGCCGACTTCTACGAGGAAGAGGTCGACGACATGGTTGCTGGCCTGTCCAGCCTCATGGAGCCCATCATCATCGTGTTCCTGGGTGGACTGATTGGCGGCATCGTGGTCGCGATGTACCTGCCGATCTTCAAGCTCGGCCAAGTCGTCTGATGCCCGGTCTTGCGTGGCTGGACGCCGCACTCGGCGGCGTTCTGGGATTGCTCATCGGCAGTTTCCTGAACGTTGTCGTCTACCGGGTGCCGGCGATGATGTACCGAGGATGGTTGCGCGAGTCGGCCGACAACCTGATGGCGGCCGACCCACAGATGGGCGTGCCCACCTCGCTGTGGGACCTGGTGTTCGCCGGCAAGACCGCTCCGCCAGCGCAGCTGTACGCCAGCGCCGAGGCCGCCGGCAAGGCCCTCGATGCTCTGGCGCCGTTGGACCTGGTGCGGCCGCGCTCGCGCTGCCGCGCCTGTGGCCACCAGATCTGCTGGTACGAGAACCTGCCTGTGCTGAGCTGGCTCGCGCTGCGCGGCAGGTGCTCGCGCTGTGGCACGCACATCGGCTGGCGCTACCCGCTCGTCGAACTGGCCGCCGGCGCCCTGTTCGCACTGTGCGCGTGGCGCTGGAGCCTGGGGCCGGTCGCCGCGGCCTGGGCTGCGTTCGCCGCACTGCTGCTGTGCCAGTTCCTGATCGACCTGGACACCCAACTGCTGCCTGACCGGCTGAACTACCTGCTGCTGTGGGCCGGCCTGCTGGCAAGTGCGATGGGCTGGACGGTGTCGCTGTCCTCGGCCGTTTGGGGGGCAGCGGCTGGCTACCTCGTGCTGTGGGCCTTCTTCCATGCCTACCGGCTGCTCACGGGCAAGGAGGGCATGGGCTACGGCGACTTCAAGCTCCTGGCAGCGCTGGGTGCCTGGCTGGGCGCGGACCACCTGCTCGCCATCCTGCTGCTGTCCTCCATCGTCGGCGCGCTGCTGGGCGGCGCCCTCCTGCTGCGCGGCCGGCTCGCGCACAAGGACGTGCCGATTGCGTTCGGTCCCTTCCTGGCCGGCGCCGGCCTTCTCTGCCTCGTGCTGGGTCCCGACCAAGTGCGCCACATCGCACCGTTTGCCTTTCCGTTCGGCTGAGCCAATGAAGACCCTCGGGCTGACCGGCGGCATCGGCAGCGGCAAGAGCACGGTTTCGGCCATGCTGGTCGAACGGGGTGCCGCGCTGATCGATGCAGACGCGAACGCCCGCAGCGTCACCGCACCGGGTGGTGCAGCGATCGATCCCATCCGCGCGCAGTTCGGCGACGCGCTGATCACGGCCGAGGGCGCGCTCGACCGCGTGCGCATGCGCGAACTCGCGTTCCGCGATCCGGCGGCCAAACGCCAGCTCGAAGCCATCGTGCACCCGCTGGTGGGGGAGCTTGGGCGCCAGCAGCTGGAGGCCGCGCGCGCAGCCAGCCATCGGTGCGTGGTCTACGACATTCCGCTGCTGGTCGAGTCGGGCCGCTGGCGCGCGCTGCTCGATGCCGTGCTCGTGGTCGACTGCAGACCCGAGACCCAGGTCGCGCGTGTGATGGCCCGCAGCGGCCTGACCGAGGAGGCCGTGCGCGCCATCATGGCAGCGCAGGCCACACGCCCACAGCGGCTGGCCGCGGCCGACGCCATCATCTACAACGACGGCATTTCCTTGGACGCGTTGCGGAATGCCGTCCATCGGTTCGCTGAGGCCTTCGGGCTATGATCGGCCGCGAACGGAAATCCAGAGCGTGATCCTTTACGAGTACCCCTTCAACGAACGCGTCCGCACGTACCTGCGCCTGGAGCACCTGTTTCGTCGCCTGGTCGAGTTGATGCCGCGCGAACACCCGGTGGACCACCATTTCGCGCTCGTCACACTGTTCGAAATCATGGACGTGGCGGCCCGTGCCGACCTCAAGTCCGACGTGCTCAAGGACCTGGAACGCCACAAGAGCCAGCTCGCGGGCTACCGCGAGAACCCCGCCATCGACCAGCGCGTGCTCGAAGACGTGATCGGGCAGCTGGAGCAATGCTTCACGGCCTTGCACGAGCAGCCCGGCAAGGCTGGCCAGCCGCTGACCGAGAACGACTGGCTCATGAGCCTGCGCAGCCGTGCAAGCATCCCGGGGGGCACCTGCGGCTTCGATCTGCCGGCCTACTACGCCTGGCAACACGAGCCGGCGGAAGTGCGCCGGCAGGCCATCGCCGGGTGGAGCACCACGCTGGCGCCGCTGGCCGAATCCATCCAGCACCTGCTCAAGATGCTGCGCGACTCGGGCGCGCCACAGAAGGTCATGGCGCTGGCCGGCCAGTTCCAGCAGAACCTGCCTCAGGGCCGCACCTACAACCTCATGCGTTTGCGCATTGACCCGGCATTGGGCCTGGTGCCCGAGATCAGCGGCAACCGACTCATGGTGTCGGTGCGGCTCATGCGCTTGGGCGAGGACGCCAAGATGCACCAGGCCAGCGACGACGCGGCCTTCGAAGTCGCGCTCTGCGCCTGACATGGCCCAGGATCCGTCCGCACGTTGGGTGGCCTGCCCTACATGCAAGGGCAAGAGTCTGTACGCTCCCAGCAATGCCTTCCGGCCGTTTTGCAGCGAACGCTGCAAGAACCTCGATTTCGGCGCCTGGGCCAGCGAGAGCTTCGCCGTGCCCGACCCAACGCCGCCAGACGATCAGCCCTTCGGCGATCCGCGGCTGCAGTAGGTTCTCAGGCGCAGGTCGCGCCGACGAAGCCGCGCTCCGCGGCCAACCAGTCGAGCACGGGCAACGCGCCAGGCAGCACCGGCGAATGTGCGACTGGCAGGAAGGCCCACCCAAAGCGTTGGCCTTCGCGCATCTCGAGCTGGCCGGTCCAGTCGCGCACCTTGCAGAAGCTCAGCCGCACCAGTGCGTGTGGGTAGTCCACGAGTTCCACGCGCCAGGGCTCGGCCGTGCCGATCACGATGCCGATCTCTTCGTGCAGTTCACGGCGCAGCGCCTGCTCCACGGTCTCGCCCGCTTCGAGCTTGCCGCCCGGGAACTCCCAATAGCCGGCGTAGACCTTGCCCTCGGGCCGCGATGTCAGCAGGAACCGGCCCTCGGCATCGAGCAGCACGCCCACGGCCACGTCGACCGCCTTGCGGTCCGGCCCGCCCGCACGAGGCTGGTCGGCGTCCGCCACCAAGGTCGTGCTCATGCTGCGGCGTGCCGGCCCGCGTAGTCGCGCGCGAACTGGTAGGCCACGCGGCCGCTGCGCGAAGCGCGCTCGAGCGCCCAAACCAGGGCTTCGGGCCGCGCCGCATCGACGACCGCATCCGACAGGCCGAACGAACGCAGCCATTGGGCCACGATGGTCAGGTACTCGTCCTGGCTGAACGGATAGAAGCTGACCCACAGCCCGAAGCGCTCCGACAAGGAGATCTTCTCCTCGACCACCTCGCCCGGGTGCAGTTCGCCGTCCTCGGTGTGCTTGTACGTGAGGTTCTCCTTCATGTACTCGGGCAGCAGGTGGCGGCGGTTGCTGGTCGCATAGATCAGCACGTTGGGCGTGGACGCGGCCACCGAGCCATCCAGGATGGACTTGAGCGCCTTGTAGCCGGGCTCGCCGTCCTCGAAGCTGAGGTCATCGGCGAAGATGATGAACTTCTCGGGCCGCTGGGCCACGACTTCGACGATGTCGGGCAGGTCCACGAGGTCGGCCTTGTCGACCTCGATCAGGCGCAGGCCGCGCGGCGCGTATTCATTGAGGCAGCCGCGGATCAGCGAGGACTTGCCGGTGCCGCGCGCGCCCGTCAGCAGCACGTTGTTGGCCGGCTTGCCTTCGACGAACTGCAGCGTGTTGCGCTGGATCTTCTCCTTCTGGCCGTCGATCTCCTGCAGGTCCGCGAGGCGCATCACGCCCACGTGGCGCACCGGCTCCAGCAGCGCGTGGCCGGAACTGCGTTTGCGGTAGCGGTAGGCGATGGACGCATTCCAGTCGGGCTCGGACAAAGGTGCCGGCAGCACGCGCTCAATGCGCGCCATGAGCTGCTCGGCCCGCGCGAGCACGCGTTCGAAGGCTTCGTTCATGACCTGTAGTCGGCGTTGATGCTCACGTAGTCGTGCGAGAGGTCGCAGGTCCAGACCGTTTCGACGGCCTCGCCGCGGCCCAGTCCCACGCGGATCGTGATCTCGCTTTGCTTCATCACGCGCT
>CAJYRH010000616.1 GCA_913776795.1 uncultured Pseudorhodoferax sp.
CTCCAGTTCCAGGCCCAGCACCACGGCGCGGCCGCTGAGCCAGGCAGGCACCTCGACGGGCTTGAACGCCGGGCCCCAGACGTAGGCCGCCGCGGAGACCGACATGAACACCAGGCCGATGGTGAGCAGCACCTGCGTGAGGTCGTCGCTGCCGTAGAAATGGCGCAGCACCAGCCGCTCCAGCACGACCGAGAACAGCGCCGTGGCCGCGAAGGCCAGCGGCAACGTGGCCAGGAACGGCCAGTGCAGTGCCTCCATCGCGCTGGCGGCCACGTAGCCGCCCAGCATGCACAGGCTCACGTGCGCCAGGTTGACGAAGCGCATCATGCCCATGGTGACGGACAGGCCCACTGCCATGACGAACAGCAAGATGCCGTAGGCCAGCCCGTTGAACAGGGTGGTGAGGAAGATCATCGGGTGCGGGCCGCGCGCCAGGCGCGGCAATGGATGGGCGAACGCGCGGCCTACCTGGCCGGCACGTCCTTGACCACGTCGAACTCGACGTTCTGCAGCTGCCCGTTCACGCGCTCCACACGGCGGATGTAGGTGCTCTGCACGATGTCGCCGGTCTGCCTGTCGATGCTGATCGGGCCGCGCGGGCTCTCGAAGGCCATGCCGCGTGCGGAGGCCATGAACTTGTCGGGATCGAACTTCGCGCCGCGCTGCGCCTCGAGCGCGCGGTACAGGATGTGCATCGCATCCCACACCACCGGGTGGTAGAGCGACAGCCGCGGCGTCTTGCCCACGGCCTTGTCGTAGGCCGCGGCGAATTCGCGGTTCAGCGCCGAGTCGTGCAGCGGCGAATAGTTGCCGGCCGTGATGGCCCCCAGCGCGGCATCGCCTGCGGCATCCAGCGTCGTCTCGTCGGTCACGTCGGAAGTGGCCAGCAGCTTCATCTTGCCGTCCTTGAGGCCGGCGTCGGCATAGGCCTTGAGGAACTGCAGCGAGAGCTCGCCGATGGGCATGAAGACGAAGGCGGCGTCGGCGTTCGCATCCTTCAGGCGCTGCATGTAGCCGGAGAACTCCGGGTTGCGCACGGGCACCTTGATGGTGGCGGCGATGCTGCCGCCAGCCTCCGTGAAAGTCTTGGCGAAGGTGGCTTCGGCGTCCTGGCCCGGACCGTAGTCCGCCACCATGACGACGACCTTGCGGATGCCGTTCTTCGCCGCCCATTGCGCCATGGGCCGCACCACCTGCGGCACCGAATAGAACGTGCGCAGGTAGTACGGCGACTTCTCCCCGACGATGCCCTGCGTGGCCGCCCCGGTAATGAGGGCCGGCACCCTGGCCTCGGTCACGAGCGGCGCCACGGCCAGCACGTTGGGCGTGAAGTCGGGCCCGATCAGGATCTGCACCTTCTCGCGCACGATGAGCTCCTGCGCCAGGCGGCGCGCCACCTCGGGGTTGGGGCCGGTGCTGTCGCGCCGCACGAACTCGAGCTTGCGGCCACCGGGCTCGCTGCCGTACCTGGCCTGGTAGAGCTTGATGATGTTGTCGGTCGACTGGCCGGCCAGGGCGCTTACGCCCGAGTAGCTCATCAGCACGCCCACCTTGAGGGTGTCCTGCGCCTGGGCCGCCAGCGCCAGCGCGGCACCGGCAAGCAGCCCCGCCGCGCGGGTCCATGGTCTACGCATCCTTGTCTCCTTGTGCCTCTGCGAGGTCTGTCGTGGGATGGAGTCGAATGCCTGCAGCCACCTGCAATCGCATCCAATTGCGTTAGATCATATTGAATTCAATTTTGAATGACATCGGGATTCCACCTAGGGCGGCACGGCGCTAGCATCGGCATCTCCCCGCTGCCAAGCGCGGCACCGCTTCCTTCCATCCCACCGCCATGCCAGAGACCGCGACATCTGCGACGACCGTGAAGACCCCCCCCGACAAGGCCCGCGGAGCCATGGCGCGCACGCTGCAGCAGCTCAAGGCCATGATCGTCAACGGCGAGCTGAGCCCGGGCGAGCAGATCCGCCAAGAGGAAATGGCCGAACAGCTGGAGGTGAGCCGCGTGCCGCTGCGCGAGGCCATGAACGTGCTCGCGGACCAGGGCCTGCTGGTGCACCGGCGCAACCAGGGGTATTTCGTGACCAAGCGGGCGCCGGGAGAGCACGCGCAGATCCGCCGCATGCTGCACCTGCTCGAGAACGAACTCATGAGCACGATCCGCTGGCCCGACGAGGACACGCTGGCCATGCTGCGCCAGCTCAACGACGGCATGCGCAAGAGCGCGGCGGCGGGTGACGTGCGCAGCCTGATCGAGCAGAACCGGCAGTTCCACTTCCGCATGTTCAGCCTGTCGCCGAACAACCTGATCCTGGAAGAGGTGCGGCGCCTGTGGGCCATGGCCGAGCCGCTGATGTGGAACAAGTACGAGCGCGCCGATGACCGCGCGCGCACGCTGGAGGAGCACGCGCGGCTGCTGGACGCGCTGGCCGCGCACGACCGCGCACGCGCCGTCGCCGAGATGGAAAACCACCGCTACAGCGCCGAGTCCGGCGTGCCCATCGAACTGCCAGGCGCCGGACCGGACCTGCCGGCCCGCGCCCGGGTTCAGCCGGCCTCGTAGCGTTGGCGCAGCGCGCGCTTGAGCAGCTTGCCGCTGGGGTTCTTGGGCAGCGCATCGACGAAGTGCACGCGCTTGGGCACCTTGAAGTGCGCCAGCCGCGCGCCGGCCGCCGCGATCAGGCCGGCCTCGTCCAGGTCGCTGCCGGGGCGGCGCACGACCACGGCGGTGACGGCCTCGATCCACTTGGGATCGGACACGCCGATGACCGCCACCTCGGACACGCCTTCGATGGCGTAGAGCACCTCCTCGACCTCGCGGCTGGCGACGTTCTCGCCGCCGGTCTTGATCATGTCCTTCTTGCGGTCCACCACGGTGAGGTAGCCCTCGTCGTCGAGAACGCCGAGGTCGCCGCTGTGGAACCAGCCGCCCTCGAAGGCGGCGGCCGTGCGCTCGGGGTCGCGGTAGTAGCCCGCCAGCAACTGCGGCGAGCGGTGCACGATCTCGCCGACCTGGCCGGGCGCCACGTCCTGCATGGCGTCGTCGACCACGCGCGTCTCCACGTTCAACGTGGCGCGGCCGGCCGAACCGGCCTTGCGCAGCTGGTCCTCGGGCCGCAGCACGGTGGCCACCGGCGCGATCTCGGTCTGGCCGTACAGGTTCCAAAGCCGCGTGCCGGGCAGGCGGCGCAGGATCTCCCTGAGCACCTCCACCGGCATGATGGACGCGCCGTAGTAGCCCTTGGCCAGCGCCGACAGGTCGGTGGCGTCGAACTGCGGCGCGCGCAGCAGGCCGATCCACACCGTGGGCGGCGCGAAGAACGAGGTGATGCGCTCGCGCGCCATCAGCGCGAGCAGGTTGTCGGGCGTGGGCCTGGCGGTGATGACGTTGGTCGCGCCCACGTAGATGCAGGGCCCCAGGAACACATCGAGCTGGGCGCAGTGGTACAGCGGCAGCGCATGCAGCACGCGGTCGCCCTCGGCGATCTCCGCGTCCACCAGGCAGCTCACGTACTCGGCGATCACGGCAGCGTGCGTGAGCATGGCGCCCTTGGGCCGCGACTCGGTGCCGCTGGTGTAGATGATCTGGGCCAGCGCCTCGGCGTCGGTGTCCGGCTCCTCCCAGGCCGCGTGGGTGGCCAGCAACGCATCGAAGCTCAGCAGGCCGTCCTCGGGCGCGCCACCCTCCTCGGCCGGCAGCCAGACGCGGTGCCGCACGGCCGTGCCGCTGGCGGCCTCGAGCGCGGCCGCGGCCGAGGCCGTGTCCACGCACAGCACCGTGGCGCCTGCATGGTCCAGGATGTAGCGCACCTCCTCGGCGTTGAGCATGAAGTTGACGGGCACCAGAACCGCCCCCAGCCGCGCCACCGCATAGCGCAGCGCGGCGAACGCATGCGAGTTGCGCGAGACCACCGCCACGCGTTCGCCCGCGGCCACGCCCAGGCCGGCCAGGCCGGCTGCCAGGCGGCTGCAGATGTCGTCGAATTCCGCATAGGTCCAGGCCACCGTGCCGCAGCGGATGGCGGTGCGTTGCGGATGGCGCCGGCGGGTGCGCCGCAGCAGGTCGGCGATGGTGTGGCGGCGCGGGGAAGGGTTGGACATCAGCGCGGGTCTCCTTTTGAATGCGTGTGCGCGACAGTGCGCCAGCGTGGAAATATCGGATGCTATTTTGAATTCAATTTGACCGCACCGGCGAGGGCTGGGCATGGACCGTAAGATGCCCCGATGAGCACCACCCCACTCGAGGTCCTTCCGCGCGACCTCTCCGCCTACCGCCGAGGCAATGCCGGCGTCGACTACGTACACCGCTTCGACTCGGGCCGGCCTGGCCCGCACGTGCTCATCAACGCGCTCACGCACGGCAACGAGATCTGCGGCATGGTGGCCGCCACGCACCTGCTGGACACCGGCGTGCGCCCGAAGATCGGCACGCTGACGGTGGCCTTCGCCAACGTGGCGGCCTACGAGAGCTTCGACATCGAACGCCCGTTCGACAGCCGCCAGCTCGTGCACAACATGAACCGGATCTGGTCCACGGCCTGGCTGGACGGCGCCGAGGACAGCCCCGAACTGCGGCGTGCGCGCGCGCTGCGCGGCGTGGTCGAGGCGGCCGACCACATCCTGGACATCCACTCGACGAGCCAGGCCGTGCCGCCGTTCTGGGTCTACCCGGCCTTCGCGCGCAATGCGGCCGTGGCGCTGGCCATCGGCCGGCCGGCGCTGCACCTCGTGATGCCGCAGGGCCTGGGCTCGGGCACCCCGTTGATCCAGTACGGCAGC
>CAJYRH010000617.1 GCA_913776795.1 uncultured Pseudorhodoferax sp.
GTCGGCGATCCTGATGAAGCCGAAGTTCTGGCTCATCCAGATGATGAGCTCTTCGCTCAGGCGGCTCACGTGCACCATGCACAGGCTGGCGGCGGCCGTGAATTCGATGGCGAAGTCGCGGTCGCTCACGGCATCGAGGCTGTTCTGGCACACGCCCTCCATGCCCAGCGTCTGCGCGACCCTTTCGCGGTCCAGCGGGTAGCTGGTGCCGGCCAGCGCGGCCGCGCCCAGCGGCAGGCGGTTGGTGCGGCGGCGCACGTCGGCCATGCGCTCGGCGTCGCGCGCGAACATCTCCACGTAGGCCAGCATGTGGTGGCCGAAGCTCACCGGCTGGGCCACCTGCAGGTGCGTAAAGCCGGGCAGGATCACGTCCACGTTCTGCTCGGCGATGCCGACAAGCGCCTTTTGCAGGTCGCCCAGCAGGGCGTCGATCAGGTCGATCTCGCCGCGCAGCCACAGGCGCACGTCGGTGGCCACCTGGTCGTTGCGGCTGCGGCCCGTGTGCAGGCGCTTGCCGGCGTCGCCGACGAGCTGGGTCAGGCGCGCCTCGATGTTCAGGTGCACGTCTTCCAGGTCGAGTTTCCACTCGAACTGACCGGACTCGATCTCGGCAGTGATCTGCTCCATGCCCTTGTGGATGGCGGCCAGGTCGTCGGCGCCGATGACCTTCTGGGCTGCCAGCATCTCGGCATGCGCCAGGCTGCCCGCGATATCGGCCTGCCACAGGCGTTTGTCGAAGAACACGCTGGAGGTGTAGCGCTTGACCAGGTCGCTCATGGGCTCGGAGAACAGCGCGGACCAGGCCTGGGATTTCTGGTCGAGTTGGTTGTGGGACATGGAATGCCGTCGGCTCAAGGGGGGGGAGGGGGAGCAGGCCGCGAGGCGGGCGGGGCCGCCATGCAGGACGGTGCACCATAATCGGACGCCGCCCGCAGCCTGCGCATGAAGGATCCGCAAATTTTATCGACCTTCCAGGAGCCTCGGGTCCCGTCGCAGCGGGGCCGTTCGAGTTCGGTCCTGGTCTTCGACGCCTGTCATCCCGGCGTGGTGCTGCGCGCCATCCTGTTCGTCGAAGCGGTGATGGCCGTGGGCGCCATGTTCGGCAGCGACAGCGTGGTGCAATGGGCCGAGCGGCTTGCCCTGCTCACCGCGGGTGCCCTGCCGGCCACGCTGCTGTGGCTGTTGCTGGCGTGCAGCTTCAAGCACCGCCTGGGTCGGCTGGGGCGCCAGGCGCACTATCCGGTGGGCGTGGTGCTGGGCGCACTGGCGGGCCTGGCGGCCTGCGCCGTGCTGTTCGGGATCGGCGTCACGGCCAACCCGCCCTGGCTGGCCAGCGCGGTGACGGGGCTGCTGCTGTCCGTGCTGCTGGTGGCCGGGCTTGGTCTGCGCGCACGGGCGCGCACGCCGGCCGCCACCACCGCGCTGCTGGCCGAGCTGCAGGCCCGCATCCGGCCGCATTTCCTGTTCAACACGCTGAACAGCGCGATTGCGCTGGTGCGGGCCGAGCCGGCCAAGGCCGAGGCGCTGCTCGAAGATCTCTCGGACCTGTTCCGCCACGTGCTCAAGAACCCGGGCGAGTCGGTGACGCTGGGCGAAGAGATCGCGCTGGCCGAGCGCTACCTGGCCATCGAGCAGGTGCGCTTCGGCAACCGCCTGCGCGTGCAGTGGTCGCTCGACCCGGCAGCCGACCAGGTGCGGCTGCCGCCGCTGCTGCTGCAGCCGCTGGTGGAGAACGCCGTCAAGCACGGCGTGGAGCCGAGCGACAGGGGGGCGGACATCCGCATCGCGAGCGAGCGGCGCGGCGAGACGGTACGCATCACGGTCGTCAACACCGTGCCGGCCGGGCAGGGCGCCAGCGGTCACGGCGTGGCGCTGGACAACGTGCGCACCCGGCTGGGCCTGTTGCACGACGTGCGCGGCAGTTTCCGGGCGGGCCTGCGCTACGGCGTCTTCCGCGTACGCATCGAGGTGCCGGCATGAGCGAAAAACACAGACGGAGCAAGCCATGGCCCTGCGGGTGCTGATCGTGGACGACGAACCCCTGGCGCGCACGCGATTGCGCACGCTGCTGGGCGATTGCAACGCGCCGGCGGCGCTGGTTTGCGGCGAGGCCGGCACCGCCACCGAGGCGATGGCTCTGTTGCAGCGCGAGCGATTCGACCTGGCGCTGCTGGACATCCACATGCCTGGCAGCGACGGCCTGGTGCTGGCCAACACGCTGCGTGCGCTGCCGGCGCCGCCAGCGGTGGTGTTCGTCACGGCCTATGCCCAGCACGCGCTGCAGGCCTTCGACGTGGAGGCCGTCGACTACCTGACCAAGCCGGTGCGGCTGCAGCGCCTGCAGCATGCGCTGCAGAAGGTCGAGCGGCTGCGCGGCCTGGCCGGGCAGCCGGCGGATACGGACGCCGATTCCTTCATCCTGATCCAGGACCGCGGCCGCACCGAGCGCGTGCCGCTGGCCCAGATCCTGTACCTCAAGGCCGAGCTCAAGTACGTGACGGTGCGCACGCTGGCCCGCAGCTACATCCTGGACGGCGCCCTGAACGAACTGGAGGCACGCCACCGCCAGCATTTCGTGCGCGTGCACCGCAACGCGCTGGTCGCGCGCAAGGCGCTGCGCGCGCTCGAGAAGCACCACGATCCGGAGGAAGGCGAGGGCTGGGCCGTACGCCTGCATGGCCTGGACGAGCCGCTGGCCGTCTCGCGCCGCCAGCTTGCCGCCGTGCGCGAGGTGCTGGCCGGCTGATCCGGTGCGATGGAAGGGCAACTCGTGCCTGGTCATCGGTCCTAAACTGCGCGCCATTTGGCTGGTCGGACGCACCGACGAGGTGTGCAGCGGAGGGAGCACGGTATGAAGTGGAACGACATCGGGGTGGGCCGCCGCTTGTGGCTGGTGGTGCTGGGGTTGCTGATCGCCATGCTCGTGATCGCTGCCGTGGTGCAGGTCAACGCGGCCAACGTGATGGACAACGCCCTGCGCACGGTGCAGGCCTACGAGGGGCGCATTTCCGATGCGATCCGCTGGCGCGGACTCACCGCGACCGCCACCAGCATGGTGGAAGGGGCGGCCGTTACCACGGACACTTCGTTGGCCAGGATCTACGACGGCCGCGTCAAGGCCTTGATCGCGCAGATCACGACGGTCCAGGAGCGCATCACCAAGGCCACGGTCGCCGACGAGAGCAAGGCCGCGCTGCAGACCATTGCCGACCAGCGCGCGCGGGTCCTGTCCATGACGGCGCGAGTGACCGAACTCAAGAATGCGGGCGGTGACGTGCAGGGCTATGTCGAGCGCGAATACCGCCCCGCCATCGACGCCTACCTGAAGGCGCTGGACGACTTCGTCACGGTGCAGGAAACGTTGCGCGACCGGGCCCGCACGGCGGCCGAGGACGCGCGCCGCACAGGCTCGTTCACGGGTCTGGCCTTGATCGGCCTGGTGTTTCTCGCGGGCATCGGCCTGACGGTCGCGCTGGTGCGCTCCATCGTGCGCCCCCTGGATCGCGCACTGAAGGCGGCCGACGCCATTGCCAGCGGCGACCTCACGCAACGGCTGGACGATGCGCGGCGTGACGAGTTCGGCCAGCTGCTGCGCGCGCTCTCTGCCATGACCGACCGGCTGCGCGGGCTGGTCAGCGAGGTGC
This sequence comes from uncultured Pseudorhodoferax sp., assembly GCA_913776795.1. The sequence goes on from CAJYRH010000617.1 coordinate 3,645, forward strand.
GCAGCGGCGTCGAGTCGGTGTCGACTGCCTCGACGGAAATCGCCAGCGGCAACCATGACCTGTCCGCGCGGACAGAGCAGACAGCCTCCAACCTGCAGCAGACCGCTGCCAGCATGGAAGAGCTCACCAGTACCGTTGCGCAGTCGGCCGACACGGCGCGCCAGGCCAACCAGCTTGCCAGCACGGCGGCGCAGGCAGCCACCCAGGGCGGCGAGGTCGTCGGGCAGGTCGTGCGCAGCATGCAGGACATCAGCGAGGCATCGCGCAAGATCGCCGACATCATCGGCACCATCGACGCCATCGCGTTCCAGACCAACATCCTCGCACTGAACGCCGCCGTGGAGGCTGCGCGCGCCGGCGAGCAGGGCCGGGGCTTTGCCGTGGTGGCTTCGGAAGTGCGCGCCTTGGCCGGACGCTCGGCCGAAGCGGCCAAGGAGATCAAGGCGCTCATCAACGCCTCGGTGCAGACGGTGGAAACCGGTTCATCCCAGGTCGAGCATGCCGGCGCCTCGATGCAGGAGATCGTGGCCAGCGTGCGTCGCGTGAGCGACCTGATCGGCGAGATCAGCGCCTCTTCCACCGAACAGCGCGACGGCATCGCCCAGGTCAACCAGGCGGTGGCGCAACTGGACCAGATGACGCAGCAGAACGCTGCGCTGGTGGAGGAGTCAGCGGCTGCTGCCTCCGGTCTCAAGGACCAGGCGCAGCGGCTGTCCCAGGTGGTGTCGGTGTTCAATGTCGGCACCGGCACGGTGCTGGAACTGGCACCACGCGCGGCGCCCGTGGCCGTCCCCGCGCCTGCGGTCGCCAGGGCGGCGGTGGCGCGGCCAGCAGTTGCCGCCCCGGCCATGCGTGCAGCGCCTGCGGTGGCAGCACCAGCCCCCAGACGACTGGGGGTGGCATCCGGCCCGGCCGTCGCCGCGGCAGGGCCGAAGCCGAAGCCGCAGCCGCAGCCCGGCCCGGCTGCCAAGCCTGTGGCAAAGCCAGCTGCCGTGCCGGACGTCAAGCCAGCCGCCAAGCCTGTTGGGCAGCCCTCGGCGGCCAGGCCGCTGGCTGCGCCGCCGCGCGCACCGGCGGCCAGCAAGGCCAAGTCCGCGGCCGCTGAAGAAGGCGAGTGGGAGAGCTTCTGACCTGCGCCCAGGGCCGGCGCCCGGTGCTTCAGACGGCCATGCCTTCCACGAGGAAGCGCACGCGCCGTTGACCCTGCCATTCGTCGGCATCGAGCCGGAAGGCCAGCACTGCGCGGTTGGGCAGCGGCTCCACGCGGCCGAACCAGATGCCGTCCACGGCTTGGCCCTGGTGGCGCAGCTTGAGCGCCAGATGGCGCTCGCCGACCAGGCGCTGCGAGACGATCTCCACCTCCTCGCTGAAGGTCGGCGCCGCGAAGCCCTGGCCCCAGACCTCGCGGTGCAGCGTGTCGACCATCTCGGCGCGCCGGTACTCGGGCGCCAGCGGGCCGTCGGTGTCGAGCCGGCGCGTCAGCGCCGCCTCGTCCAGCCACTCGCGCGCGATGGCGCGCAACCCGGCCTCGAACTCGGGCCAGCGTTCGGCCGCCACCGTGCAGCCCGCCGCCATGGCGTGGCCGCCGAAGCGCAGCAGCACGCCGGGGTGGCGCTTGGCCAGCAGGTCCAGCGCATCGCGCAGGTGAAAGCCCGCGATGGAGCGGCCCGAGCCCTTGATCTCGCCTTCGTGGCCCGGCGCGCGCGAAGCGGCGAACACGAAGCAAGGCCGGTGCAGCCGGTCCTTCAGGCGCGAGGCCACGATGCCGACCACGCCCTCGTGGAAGGCCGGGTCGTAGACGCTGATTGCAGGCGGCGGCTCCTCGCCTTCGGCGAACAGGGATTCGGCGACCAGCTCGGCCTGCTCGCGCATGTCGGTCTCGATGCTGCGGCGCTCGCGGTTGATCGCGTCCAGCGTGCGGGCGAGTTCATTGGCGCGGCCGGCGTCGTCGGTCAGCAGGCATTCGATGCCCAGCGTCATGTCGGCCAGGCGGCCGGCGGCGTTGATGCGCGGCCCCAGCGCGAAGCCGAAGTCGAAGCCCGTGGCCTGGCTGCTCTTGCGGCCAGCCGCGTCGAACAGCGCAGCCAGGCCAGCCGGCATCTGGCCGGCGCGGATGCGGCGCAGGCCCTGGGCCACGAGGCGGCGGTTGTTGGCATCGAGCCGGACCACGTCGGCCACGGTGCCAAGCTCGACACACTGCTGCCGCTGGTCGCGCTGGGCCCGCGCATCAACGCCGCCGGCCGCCTGGCCGACATGACGCTGGGCATCGAATGCCTGTTGACCGACGACGCCGGCCGCGCCACCGAACTCGCGCGCACGCTGGATGCGATCAACCGCGAGCGCCGCGACATCGAAGGCGGCATGCGCGAGCAGGCCATCCGCCTGGCCGAGTCGC
>CAJYRH010000618.1 GCA_913776795.1 uncultured Pseudorhodoferax sp.
CGATTCGTCGAATCCGCCGGCGCGGCCGGTGTAGATCAGGCCCTTGGAGTCGCAGGCGAAGATGTTGGCCGTCTTCGCGCCCAGGCCCACCATCACGTCCAGGCAGGCGATGGCGGCGGCGCCGGCGCCCGATACGGCGATCTTGACCTTGCCGATGTCCTTGCCCACCAGCTCCAGGCCGTTGATGAGCGCGGCGGCCGAGATGATGGCCGTGCCGTGCTGGTCGTCGTGGAACACCGGGATGTTCATGCGCTCGCGCAGCTTCTTCTCGATGTAGAAGCACTCCGGCGCCTTGATGTCCTCCAGGTTCACGCCGCCCAGCGTGGGCTCCAGCGCGGCGACGATCTCGACGATCTTGTCCGGGTCGCGCTCGGCCAGCTCGATGTCGAACACGTCGACGCCCGCGAACTTCTTGAACAGGCAGCCCTTGCCTTCCATGACCGGCTTGGAGGCCAGCGGGCCGATGTCGCCCAGGCCCAGCACGGCCGTGCCGTTGGTGATCACGCCGACCAGGTTGCCGCGCGAGGTGTACTCGGCCGCCAGACTCGGGTCGGCCTCGATGTCCAGGCAGGGATAGGCCACGCCGGGGGAGTAGGCCAGCGAGAGGTCGCGCTGGTTCAGCAGCGGCTTGGTGGGCGTGACCGAGATCTTGCCCTTGCTCGGGGCGCGGTGGTATTCACGTGCGGCGTCGCGCAGGGCCTGCTCGGCAGGGGACAGTTCTTTGCTCACTGGGAACTCCTCGATATGTAACGCTGGCCGCTGGCTGCGGGGCTGCTGTCCTGCCGCCACGCGGGGCGCTAGCCTACCCCATGCGCGTGGGGCTGCCGGCACGGCGATATAGGGAATTACCAGTTGCCCCTATACGAATCGGATGATGTTGCGGGGCCGGCGCAAGCGCAGAATGGCCCGCATGACCACGCTGCCTGCCCTGGACGACTGCCTGGACCGCCTCGGCCGCGAGGACGGTGTGCTCGTGCAGGTCGAGGCCACGCAGGGTTCGGCACCGCGCGAAGCCGGCACCTGGATGGCGGTCTGGCGCAGCGCGCTGACCGGCACCATCGGCGGTGGGCAGCTGGAGTACCAGGCCACTGCGGCAGCGCGCGCGCTGCTGCTGGGGCAGGCCGGGTCGGTGGCGCAGAACGCCGTGGTCCGCTATCCGCTGGGGCCCACGCTGGGCCAGTGCTGCGGCGGCGTGGTGTTCCTGCGGTACCGGCGCATCGGCGCGGCCGATGCGCCGGCGCTGCGCCATGCACTGACCGAGCGGCTCGCGCCGGTGGCGCTGTTCGGCGGCGGGCATGTCGGGGCGGCGATCGTGCGCTTGCTCGCCGGATTGCCGTATGCCGTGCGCTGGATCGACAGCCGCGACGGGGTATTCCCGCGCGCCTTGCCGAGCCAGGTCGAGACCGAACACAGCGAGCCTGTGCAGGATGCCGTCGCCGCCCTGCCGGCCGGCGCGCGTGTGCTCATCATGAGCTTCAGCCATGCCGAGGACCTGGACATCGTCATTGCCTGCCTGCAGCGCCTGCGCACGCGCGGCGACCTGCCGTTCGTCGGCTTGATCGGCAGCAAGACCAAGTGGGCCACATTTCGGCGCCGGCTCGAGGCGCGCGGCTTCACGGCGGAGGAGATCGCACGCATCACCTGTCCGATCGGCGTGCCCGGCATCGTGGGCAAGGAGCCCGAGGTCATCGCGGTGGCCGTGGCGGCGCAGCTGCTGCAGGTGGCGCCGCCCCTGTCCACGCCAGTGCCTGCAATGCCGCGTCAGGCGTCCGGCGCGCGGTAGGCCAGCACCTTGAGGCTGCGCTCCTCGTCGGCATCGGCGAAGGCAGGCGGGTTGGCCACGCGTTCCACGAATTGCAGTGGCGGTGCCTGCTCGGCCATGTGGCTTGTCAGGAAGTCCACGCCCAGTTCCGGTGCGTTCAGGCACAGCAGCGCGTGGCCGCCCGGCATCAGCAGTTCGGGCAGTCTGCGCATCACGCGTGCATAGTCCTTGGTCGCCACGAAGCTGCCCTTCTGGTAGCTGGGCGGGTCGACGACGATGAGATCGTAGGCGCCGCCGCGGTTGATCTTGCCCCAGCTGCTGAACACGTCGTGGGCCGCGAAGCTGGCGCCGGCCGCCACGCCGTTGAGCTGGTGGTTCTGCTGTCCGATGCCGAGCGCGGCGCGGCTCATGTCCATGTTGAGCACCTGCCCCGCACCGGCCAGCCGCGCCACCACGGAGAACGCGCAGGTGTAGGCGAACAGGTTCAGCACCCGCATGCGCTGCGGCGCCGGGTGCGCGGCCACGGTGCGCCGCACCCAGGCGCGGCCTGCGGCCATGTCGGGGAACAGGCCGTGGTTCTGCCCGCGCAGCAGGTGCACGAGGTAGCGCGCGCCGTGCTCCGTGACCACATGGGGTTCGGGCACGCTGCCGGCCATCACGCGGGTTTCGGCCAGGCCGCTGACCGGGCGGACCTGCAGCACCCAGTTGAGCGGCTGGCCTGGGGCGATGGCCTGCCAGCGCAGGGCCAGTGCCGCACCGATGGCTGCCAGCTCCGGCTCGGCCAGCGGTGCGAAGCTGGTCAGCAGCAGCACGGGCGGAAAGGCATCGAGCACCAGGTGCTCGCAGCCCGGCTGGCGCGCGCCGCGGCCATGGAAGATGCGCTGGACTTCGGTGCAGGGCGCCATCCGTGCGATGGCGTCGAGGAGTGCTTGCATGGTCTTGACGGGGTGGGTGCGGTGCCCTTTGCGGCACTGGCACAAGTGTTGCAGCGGGGTTTCCAGGGTTTACCCGGGGCGTTCATAACGCACTGCGCATATGGACTATGGTGATGTTGGTATGCCGCAACGCGTATGAACCGTGACCATCCTGTACCGGGCAACGCCAGCGACGATTGCCGCCGAAACCATCCCACGAGCATGCACATGAACAGCCCCCTCGACGCGCAGCAAGCCTCCAGCCAGCCGATCCGCTTCTACCACCGTGGCGAAGTCGTCGCGGTCGACGGCGTGCGCACCACGCGCTCGGTGCTGGACTGGCTGCGCGAGGACGCGCACTGTACCGGCACCAAGGAAGGCTGCAACGAAGGCGACTGCGGCGCCTGCACGGTGGTCATCGGCGAGCTCGACGGCCAGGGCGCGCTGCAGTTGGCCAGCGTCAATGCCTGCATCCAGTTCCTGCCCACCGTGCACGGCAAGGCCCTGTTCACGGTGGAAGACCTGCAGCCGCAATGCGCGGCCGCCTGCGCCGAGCCGGCCCACGGCGAAGCCGAGCCGCTGCACCCCGTGCAGCAGGCCATGGTCGAGTGCCACGGCTCGCAGTGCGGCTTTTGCACGCCAGGTTTCGTGATGTCGCTGTGGCAGAGCTACGAGCTGCACCAGCAGGCCGGCACGCGGCCCTCGCGCCAGCAGCTGGCCGACGACCTGTCGGGCAACCTGTGCCGCTGCACGGGCTACCGTCCCATCCTGGACGCCGGCCAGCGCATGTTCGACCTGCCGCCCGTGCGGCTGGACCGGCCCGCCGTGGTGCAGGCTTTGCAGGGTCTGCGCCGTGAACAGGGCTTCCAATACGCCGCATCCGTGGTGCTGCCCGAAGGCCCGCGGCTGGACCGTTTCCACGCGCCGGCCACGCTCGACGCACTGGCGGCGCTGCGCGAGGCCAGGCCGCAGGCGCGCCTGCTGGCCGGCTCCACCGACATCGGGCTGTGGGTCAACAAGCAGTTCCGCGATGTCGGCGAGTTGATCTACCTGGGCGACGTGGCCGAACTCAAGCGCGTGGAAGAGCGGGGCGACACCCTGTACATCGGCGCCGGTGCGTCGCTGGAGGATGCGTGGCGCGCGCTGGTGCAGCGCGCCCCGACCCTGGCCGACGTCTGGCTGCGCTTCGCCTCGCCGCCGATCCGCCATGCCGGCACCATGGGCGGCAACGTGGCCAACGGATCGCCGATCGGCGATGCGCCGCCGATCCTGATGGCGCTGGACGCCGAGATCGAACTGCGCCGCGGCGCGCGCGTGCGGCGCATGCCGCTCACCGATTTCTACCTGGACTACATGAAGAACGCGCTGGAGCCCGGCGAGTTCGTGCAGGGCCTGGCGGTGCCGCTGGCCGCGTTCGCCCGCCAGGTGCGCGGCTACAAGATCAGCAAGCGTTTCGACTGCGACATCTCGGCCCTGTGCGCCGGCATGGCCGTGGCGCTGGACGGCGACACGGTGGCCAGCGTGCGCCTGGCCTATGGCGGCATGGCTGCCACCGTCAAGCGCGCCGCGCAGGCCGAGGCGGCGCTGCTGGGCAAGCCCTGGACGCAGGCCACGGTGCGCGCGGCGCAGGCCGCGCTGGCGCTGGACTTCAAGCCGCTGTCCGACATGCGGGCCAGCGCGGACTTTCGCCTGCAGGTCGCCCAGAACCTGCTGCAGCGCCTGTGGCTGGAAACCCGGACCAGCGACCCGCTGCCGCCCAGCGCCACCAGCGTGTTCAGCGTGCTGCCGCACGCGACGGCCTGACAACGGCCCGACGCAACCCCGGACAGGAGCCCCACGATGAACAAGCCCATCCCCGAGCATCTGCTGGAGCAGGCGACGGCCTTCGCCAGCTACCAGGACAACACCGCCGCGCGCATCGATCCGCAGGCCGAGGCGCGTGCGCAGGACGCCGGCGCCCGCGTGGGCATCAGCCGCCCGCACGAATCGGCCGCGCTGCATGTGGCAGGTGCTGCCACCTACATCGACGACATCCCCGAACTGGCCGGCACCTTGCACTGCGCCCTGGGCCTGTCACCCGTGGCGGCCGGCCGGCTGCTGGGCATCGACCTGGCGGCCGTGCAGGCCATGCCGGGCGTGGTGCGCGTGCTGGTGGCGGCCGACATACCGGGCACCAACGACTGCGGCTCCATCGTGCACGACGACCCCATCCTGTGCGATGGCGAGATCCGCTACCTGGGCCAGCCGGTGTTCGCCGTGGTCGCCAGCACCCGCGATGCGGCGCGCCGCGCCGCCGCGCTGGCCAAGAAGGTGCTGCAGGTCGAGCCGGCCAAGCCGGTGCTGACGCCGCGCGACGCACACGCCGGCGGCCACTACGTGGTGCCGCCCATGCACCTGGTGCGCAGCGCCAGCGGCCGCGATGCCGATGGCATCCGCGCCGCCATCGCGGCCGCGCCGCACCGCCTCACCGACAGCCTGGACGTGGGCGGCCAGGAGCAGTTCTACCTGGAGGGCCAGATCAGCTACGCGATCCCGAAAGAGGGCGGGGCCGTGCATGTGCACTGCTCCACCCAGCACCCAAGCGAGATGCAGCACCTGGTCGCGCATGCGCTGCACCTGCCGGCCCACGCCGTGCACGTGGAGTGCCGGCGCATGGGCGGCGGCTTCGGCGGCAAGGAGTCGCAGTCGGGTCTGTTCGCCTGCGTCGCGGCCGTGGCGGCGCGCGCGCTGCGCAAGCCGGTCAAGCTGCGGCTGGACCGCGACGACGACTTCATGGTCACAGGCCGGCGCCACTGCTTCTGGTACGAGTACGACATCGGCTACGACGACGAAGGCCGCATCCTGGGCGCGGAGATCAGCATGGTCTCGCGTGCCGGCCATTCGGCCGACCTGTCGGCGCCCGTGATGACGCGCGCGCTGTGCCACTTCGACAATGCCTACTGGCTGCCCGAGGTGGCCATGCACGGCTATTCGGGCCGCACCAACACGCAGAGCAACACCGCGTTCCGCGGCTTCGGCGGACCGCAGGGCGCCATCGCGATCGAGAACATCCTGGACAGCATCGCCCGGCGGCTCGGCCGCGACCCGCTGGCCGTGCGCCGCGCCAATTTCTACGGCATCGGCGACCGCAATGTCACGCCCTACCAGCAGACCGTGCAGGACAACATCCTCGAAGATCTGGTCGGCGAACTGGAGGCCAGCAGCGACTACGCCGCGCGCCGTGCCGCCGTGGCGGCCTACAACGCCGGCAGCCCGGTGCTCAAGCGCGGCCTTGCGCTCACGCCGCTGAAATTCGGCATCAGCTTCAACGTCAAGCACTTCAACCAGGCCGGCGCCCTGGTGCATGTCTACACCGACGGTTCCATCCTCGTGAACCACGGTGGCACCGAGATGGGTCAGGGCCTGAACACCAAGGTCTGCCAGGTCGTCGCGCACGAGCTGGGCGTGGCCTTCGAGCGTGTGCGCGCCACCGCCACCGATACCACCAAGGTGGCCAATACCTCGGCCACGGCGGCGTCCACCGGCGCCGACCTGAACGGCAAGGCTGCGCAGGACGCGGCGCGCCAGATCCGCGAACGCCTGGCGGCCTGCGCCGCCGCGCGCCATGGGGGCACGGCCGATGCCGTGCGCTTCGCCAATGACAAGGTGTTCGTCAATGGCCGCGAGCTCGGCTTCGACGTGGTCGTCGGCGAGGCCTACCTGGACCGCGTCCAGCTGTGGTCCGACGGCTTCTACGCCACGCCTGGACTGTCGTGGAACCGCGAGACCATGACCGGCCGGCCGTTCTACTACTTCGCCTACGGCGCGGCCGTCAGCGAGGTCGTCGTCGACACGCTCACAGGCGAGTGGAAGCTGCTGCGCGCCGACATCCTGCACGACGCCGGCAAGTCGCTGAACCCGGCCGTGGACATCGGCCAGGTCGAAGGTGCCTTCATCCAGGGCATGGGCTGGCTCACGACCGAGGAGCTGGTCTGGCATCCCGAGAGCGGAAAGCTGACCACGCATGCCCCCAGCACCTACAAGATCCCGACGGCCAACGACTGCCCGCCCGTGTTCAACGTGCGGCTGTTCGACCGCGCCAATGTCGAGGATTCCATCCACCGCAGCAAGGCGGTGGGCGAGCCGCCGCTGCTGCTGCCGTTTTCCGTGTTCTTCGCGATCCGCGATGCCGTGTCGGCCGCGGGTGGCCACCGCATCGATCCGCCCCTGCGTGCGCCGGCCACCGGCGAATCCATCCTGCGCGCGCTGGGCGCGGTGCAGGCCGGCTGACACGTGATCCACCGGAGCCGGCCATGGCCAATGTCGTTCCCATCCAGAGGGCTGCTGCATCCGGCGCCGGCGCCAAGAGCGCATCGGCGCCCGGCCAGGCGCTGTTCGACCGCATCGACCTGCACCTGATCCGCGTGCTGCACGTGGTGCTGACCGAGCGCAGCGTGTCGCGCGCTGCGATCCGCCTGGGCATGCACCAGCCGGCGGTGTCTGCATCCCTGAAGCGGCTGCGCGTGCTGGCCGGCGACCCGCTGCTGGTACGCACCGGCGGGCGCATGGTGCCCACAGACGCGGCGCTGCGCATGGTGGAACCGGCCGCCAGCATCCTGCGCGCGGCCGAGATGCTGTTCGCCGACGCGCGCAGCTTCGATCCGCAGACCGCGACCGACACCTTCCGCATCGCCGCCAGCGATTACCTGGACCCACTGTTTCTGCCCACCTTGGTGGCCGACATCAAGCGACAGGCGCCCGGCGTGCAGATCGAGATCCACACGCTGTCGCCCGACTCGGACTACCAGGCGCACCTGGCGCAAGGCCATGTGGACCTC
>CAJYRH010000619.1 GCA_913776795.1 uncultured Pseudorhodoferax sp.
GCCGAAACCCGGCGTGTCGGCGAGCTGCTGGTCCAGGACCCGGTCGCGGCGGTGGCGCGCGGCGTGGTCTACAACTTCCTGGGCGACGTGGACAAGGCCTCGCGCGAGATCGACCAGCACCTGACCGAGATCATGATGGCGCAGGACTTCCACGACCTCACGGGCCAGGTCATCGCCCGGGTGGTCAACCTGGCGGCCACGATCGAGGAACAACTCGTGAACCTGCTGATCCAGACTGCGCCGGTCCAGCCGGCCCATGCCGCCCGCCCGGCAGGCCTGCAGGGGCCGGTGGTCAACGGCGACGGCCGCGAGGACGTGGTGACCGATCAATCGCAGGTCGACGACCTGCTGGCCAGCCTGGGGTTCTGAACCCTGGGCCGCCCCGCGCGGCCCGGTCGATTAGGGGCGCCAAGCCCCCGCTTATCGCGCTTTCCTCGCGCCCCCCGGTTCCGACAATGCGGCTCACCCCGAGCCGCATCCATGGAATCCAGCAGCCAAGACCGCAACCTGCCCGCGTCCGAGCGCAAGCTCGCGCAGGCCCGCAAGGACGGACAGGTCGCCCGCTCGCGCGATCTGTCCAACCTGGCGGTCCTGGGCGTCGGCGCCTGCGCGCTGCTGGCGCTGGCGCCGTGGATGTTCGCCCGCCTGCAGACGGCCCTGCACCACCAGCTGCGTTTCAACGCCGACACCCTGCTGCATCCGCTGCAGATGCTGGACCGGCTGCAGAGCATGACGCTGGCCGGCCTCGTCGTGTCGCTGGCGCTGGCCGCCATCGTGCTGGTGGCCGCCGTGGGCAGCACGGTCGCTGCCGGTGGCTGGGTCGTCACCACCAAGCCCATCACGCCGGACCTGAACCGCCTGAACCCCCTCAGCGGCTTCGGCAAGATGTTCAGCAAGGAAAAGCTGGTCGAGACCGGCAAGCTGCTGGCCATCACCATCGTGCTGGGCATCGTGGCCTGGCTCTACCTCAAGGGCAGCATCGAGACCGTGGCGATGATGGTGCTGCAGCCGTCGCCGCGCTCCATCGCGCTGCTGGGCGACTGGATGACCAAGGGCGTGGCACTGCTGCTGCTGGTGGTCTTCGCGGTGGCGATGTTCGACGTGCCGATCCAGCTGTTCCTGCACAAGTCGCGCCTCAAGATGTCGCACCAGGAGGTCAAGCAGGAGCACAAGGAATCCGAGGGCAACCCGCAGCTCAAGGGCAAGCTGCGCCAGCGGGCGCGCGACATCGCCAACCGCCGCAGCATCCAGGCCGTGCCCAAGGCCGATTTCGTGCTCATGAACCCGACCCACTTCGCTGTGGCACTGCGCTACGACGAAAAGACCATGGCCGCGCCGCAAGTCATCGCCAAGGGCGCCGATCTGCTGGCGTTTCGCATCCGCGAGGTGGCGCAGCTGCACGCGGTGCCGGTGCTGCAGTCGCCCATGCTGGCCCGCGCGCTGTATGCCCATGCCGAGCTGGAGGGCGAGATTCCTTCGGCGCTGTACACGGCCGTGGCCCAGATCCTGGCCTACGTCTACCGCCTGAAGGCGGCGATGCGCGGCGACGGCCCCATGCCCGAGGAGCAGCCCGAGCCCTTCGTTCCACCCGAACTCGACCCGCTGGGCAAGACGGTGGTGGCCGAGACCGCCGAGACCGCCGAGACCGGCCCGGCCGATCCGGACGCGCCGCTGGATGAACTCAAGCCCGTGGAGCCGCGCTGATGCCGACCTCGCCGCAACAACTTCTGGCCACGCTGCAGCGCCACGGCGGCCAGGTGCGCGGCATCGCCGCGCCCGCGCTGGTGGTGGCCATCCTCTCGCTCATGGTGCTGCCGATCCCGACGTGGATGCTGGACACCTTCTTCACCATCAACATCGCGATGGCGCTGATGGTCATGATGGTGGCGGCCTACATGGTGCGGCCGCTGGATTTCTCGGCCTTCCCCGCTGTGCTGCTGCTGACCACGCTGATGCGTCTGTCGCTGAACGTGGCCACCACGCGCGTGGTGCTCATGGAAGGCCACACCGGCGCGGGCGCGGCCGGCGCGGTGATCGAGGCCTTCGGCCACTTCCTGATCGGCGGCAACTTCGCGGTCGGCCTGATCGTGTTCCTGGTGCTGGTGGTGATCAACTTCATCGTGATCACCAAGGGCGCCGAGCGGATTGCCGAGGTCTCGGCCCGCTTCACGCTGGACGCCATGCCCGGCAAGCAGATGGCGGTGGACGCCGACCTGAACGCCGGCCTCATCGACGACAAGGAGGCCAAGCGCCGCCGCGCCGAGGTGGCCGAGGAGGCCGAGTTCTTCGGCTCCATGGACGGCGCCAGCAAGTTCGTTCGCGGCGACGCCATCGCCGCCATCCTGATCCTGGTCATCAACATCGTCGGCGGCTTCGCCATCGGCATGCTGCAGCACGGCCTGTCGGCCGGCGACGCGGCCAACAGCTACATCCTGCTGGCGGTGGGCGACGCGCTGGTGGCACAGATCCCGGGCCTGCTGATCTCGGTGGCGGCCGCGATGGTGGTCTCGCGCGTGGGCAAGGACAAAGACATCGGCAAGCAGATCGTCGCGCAGATGTTCGACTCGCCGCGCGCGCTGGGCATCGTGGCCGGCATCCTGGCGTTGCTGGGCCTGGTGCCCAACATGCCGCACGTGGTGTTCCTGGGCGTGGCCTCGGTGCTGGGCTACCTGGCCTGGCGCATGGCCAACAAGCCCAAGGAGGGCTCGCTCGTCGCCGGTCCGCCGCCTGCGCCGCCGGACAACGAGGCCAGTTGGGATGACCTGCAGCCGGTGGACCTGCTGGGCCTGGAGCTGGGCTACCGGCTGATCACGCTGGTGGACAAGACGCGCCAGGGCGACCTGCTCAACCGCATCAAGGGCGTGCGCCGCAAGTTTGCGCAGGAGGTCGGCTTCCTGCCACCGCCCGTGCACGTGCGCGACAACCTGGAGCTCAAGCCCAGCGCCTACCGCATCACGCTGCGCGGCGTGGTGGTCGGCGAGGGCGAGGCCTACCCCGGCATGTACCTGGCCATCAACCCGGGCGGCATCAGCACGCCCCTGATCGGCACCGCCACCACCGACCCGGCGTTCGGCCTGCCGGCCCACTGGATCGACGAGCGCCAGAAGGAAGCCGCCCAAATGGCCGGCTTTACGGTCGTTGATTCGGAGACCGTGATGGCCACGCACTTGTCACACTTGATGCAGGTGCAGGCGGCCCGTCTGCTCAGCCGCACCGAGACCCAGCAACTGGTGGAACACGTGACGCGCCTGGCACCCAAACTGATCGAGGAAGTGGTACCCAAGATGGTGCCGCTGGCCACGTTCCAGAAGGTCCTGCAGCTGCTGCTGGAGGAATCGGTGCACATCCGCGACATCCGCAGCATCGTCGAATCGCTGGCCGAGCATGCGAGCAGCGTGAGCGACCCGCTGGAGCTGGCCCGCCGCGCGCGCATCGCACTGGCCCCGGCCATCGTGCAGCAGATCTACGGGCCGACGCGCGAGCTCAACGTGATCGCCATCGAGCCCGCGCTCGAGCGCCTGCTGGTGCAGGCCCTGGGCAGCGCCGCCGGCCCCTCGCTGGACCCGAGCGTGGCCGAGCTGCTGACCAAGAACGCGGCCGATGTCGCCATGCGGCAGGAAGAGCTCGGCGTGCCGGCCTGCCTGCTGGTGCCCGACCAGATCCGCAACGCCATCGCGCGCCTGGTGCGTCGCGTCGCGCCCCGGCTGCAGGTGCTGGGGCACAGCGAAATCCCTGAAACGCATTCCATCCGTATCGGCCCGATCCTCAGAGGTGCAAATTGAACATCCAACGCTTTACCGCTGCGACCTCGCGCGAAGCCCTGGCCAAGGCCCGGATGGCATTCGGTGAGGGCACGCTGATCCTGTCCAACCGCCAGACCGCCCACGGCGTGGAGGTGATGGCCACGGCCGAAGACACCGCGGCCCCGCCAGCCCCGCAAGGCGCCGCTGCGCAGCCGCGGCCCGCGCCGCGCCGCGCGGCCATCGCCGCCGAGAAGACGCCGGTGGCCGAAGATGCCGAACAGCTCGCCATGAGCACGCTGTCGTTCCAGGACTACGTGCGCGAACGCATGCTGCGCCGCCGCCATGAGGCCATGGACACCGCCGGCGCATCGGCCAAGCCGGCCAAGGCCGCCGCCACGCGGACGCCGCTGCCGAACGCGGGCAGCGTGCCCATCGTCACCCGCCCGTCCTCGCTGGCCGAGCGCGCCGACCGCGAGGTGCAGTCGCTGCGCAAGCCGGCCGCCTCGGTGCAGCTCTCGCAACTGGCCGAACGGCTGGAGGCCGCGAACGCCGCACAGGCCGCCAGGCCCGCCACGGCCAAGACCGCCCCGCATGCTCTGCCCTTCGTGAAGGAGGTGCTGCGCACCCGTCCGCAGTCCATCCCGGCGGCGCCCGTGGCCGCGCCGGCCTCGCAGGGCATCGTGGACGAGCTGCACGCCATGAAGGAGATGATCGAGGAGCGCTTCAGCACACTGGCCTGGCTGGGCCAGGCCAAGCAGGACCCGATCCAGTCCAACCTCATGCTCAAGCTGATCCGCGCGGGCTATTCGCCCAGCCTGGCGCGCGCGCTGCTCGAACGCATGCCGGCCGATGCCTCCGCCGCCGAGGCCGTCCACTGGATCATCGAGGTGCTGCAGCGCAACCTGCACACCGACGAGCAGTCCGCGCCGCTGTACGCCGAAGGCGGCGTGTTCGCGCTGGTCGGCGCCACCGGCGTGGGCAAGACCACCACCGCCGCCAAGCTCGCCGCGCACTGCGTGCAGGCGCACGGCGCCGCCAGCGTGGGCCTGATCACCCTGGACACCTACCGGGTGGGCGCGCACGAGCAGCTGCGCAGCTACGGCCGCATGCTGGGCGTGGTGGCGCACCTGGCGCACGACCGTGCCGCACTGCAGGACTTGCTGGGCCTGCTGGCCGGCAAGAAGATGGTGCTGGTGGACACCACCGGCGTGGCGCCGCGCGATCCGCGCAAGCAGGGCATGCTGGACATGCTGGACCTGCCCGGCGTGCAGCGCCTGCTGGTGGTCAATGCCGGCGGCCAGGGCGACCAACTCGACGACGTGATGGGCGCCTTCAAGACCGGCGGTGCGCAGCAGACCATCCTGTCCAAGGTGGATGAGGCGGTGAAGCTCGGTCCGGTGCTGGACGCCACCATCCGCCACCAGCTGCTGGTGCGCGGCATCTGCAACGGCCAGCGCGTGCCGGAGGACTTCGAGCGCGCCGATGCGGCCCGCCTGGTCGCAGCCTCCATGCGCAGCAACGTGCGCTCGGCCTACGACCCCAAGCCGGCCGACCTGAGTTTCATCTTCTCCACGGCCGGCGGTGCCCCGCTGCGTGCCGAACGCGCCCATGCTTGACACTTTCGCCGACCAGGGCGCCAGCCTGCGCCAGGCCCGCCCGCCGGCACCGGCCCGGCTCATCACGCTGGTCAGCCAAGGCGAACAGGAGCACGAACAGGCCCTGCTCTGGCAGCTGTGCCAGGCACTGCAGGGCTACGGCTATCCGCCCGTGGTGCTGGACGGCACCAGCCTGGAGTCGGCCGAGCACCCGGGCCTGGTCGACCTCATGCAGCACACGCCCTGGGGCGCGCTGGGTGCGACCGAGGATTCCGAATGGGCCGTGATGCCCGCCGCGGCGGGCCTGCGCGCACTGGGCCGCGCCCGGCCACGGCCGCTGGACCGGCTTGGATCCCTGTTCCAGGGCTGCGGGGTGCTGGTGCTTTACGCCCGTGCCGAGTTGCTGATTCCCGTGCTCGCCGGCAGCACGGCGCAGCCCGTGCTGGCCCTGGCGCCAGGCCGGCACGCGCTGTTGCGCGGCTACCGCACGCTCAAGCAGTTCCAGCAGGAGGGGCGGCTTGCGCCCACGCTGGTCTCCCTGATCACCTCATCGCTCCGCAACGCAGACCAATTGGCGCGTACGACCGGCCGAAGTCTGCAAAAATGCGCCCTGACCTTCCTGGGTTGCGAGACCGACATGATCACCGTGCGCAGCGAACCGCAAGCCGAGCAACGCAGCGACGACGTTCGCCGCCTGGCATTGCGCCTGCTGGAGAACGGCGCCGTCCCCTTCATGGCCTGAGATGCGACTGCGCACCTGCCCGATGCCATCTGCCCACGATGTCCGCGGCCGCCCGTGCGTGCCGGGAGGCGACTGACATGTACACCGCCAAAGGCCAGCTCGACCGCGAGCACATGATCCGGCAGTACGTGCCTCTGGTGCGCCGCCTGGCGCACCACATGATTGCCAAGCTGCCGGCCAACGTCGAACTGGACGACCTGATCCAGGTCGGCATGATCGGCCTGTCCGAGGCGTTGACGCGCTACGAAGCCGCCCAGGGCGTGCAGTTCGAGACCTTCGCCACGCAACGCATCCGCGGCGCCATGATCGACGAGCTGCGCGAGGGCGACTGGATGTCGCGCGGCTCGCGCAAGAGCCAGAAGGACATCGAGCGTGCCGTGCAGCGCGTCGAGCAGCGCCTGGGCCGCAGCGCCAAGGAATCCGAAATCGCGGCCGAACTCGGCATGGCCCTGGACGAATACCAGGAACTGCTGAGCAAGGTGCGCGGCACCCAGCTCGTGTACCTGGAAGACATGGGCGGCGACGAGGACGCCGAGGGTTTTCTCGACCGCCACACCGGCGATACCGAGGCCGATCCGCTGAACCTGCTGCGCAACGAGCGCCTGCGCAGCGCGCTGGTCGAGGCCATCAAGTCGCTGCCCGAGCGCGAGCAGTACATCATGAGCATGTACTACGAGAAAGATCTCAACCTCAAGGAGATCGCCGCCGTGCTGGGCATCACCGAATCGCGCGTGTGCCAGCTGCACAGCCAGTCCGTGGCACGGTTGCGCGCCAAGATGCGCGCGCACTGAAAGCGGACGACCCGCCGCAGCAGGTCGTTCGGGTCCAGGTCGACCGCAGGGCTGGCGGCGACGCCGCCTTTTCCGCCTCCAGCTGCCGCCCGACTCGAAATCGCGAGCGGCTCAGCGCGCGGGTGCCGAATAGATCTGCGGCGCCGCACCGCTGAAGCCGGCACGCCGGCCGGGGGCTTGGTAGGTGGGCTGGCTCTGCGGCAGCACCACAGCCAGGCTGCGGGCCACCGCCACGGCGCGGCGCGCCAGCTGGTCGCGCTGCTGCGCCAGCGCGCGGCCCAGCCGGGACAGGCGGTCGGCCACGGCAGCGGGCACGGGGGTGTGCTGGCTGGCCGCAGCGTGGGCCAGTTGCACCAGGGCCTGGCGGAACGCGAGCGCACCGGCCTCGTAGGCAGTGGCATCGCCCTGCAGCAGCAGACGGGTCAGGGATTCGAGCTGGGCCTCGGCTTCGGCCAGCTGTTGAAGAAAGGAATCAGCCACCATGGCGGTGGCTCCGGTTCAGGCGCGCATGCGGCGCGCACGGGTTCAGTGGCCAGCGATGCCGCCCTTGGGCTGCAGCATTTCCTGCGCATTGGCGAGCATCTTGTCCGCAATGGCTTCGGGGTTGATCTGGTAGCTGCCGTCTGCGATGGCCGCCTTGATCTCGTCGACCTTGGCCTGGTCGATGTCGCCGGCATCCGAGCGCCGCGTGGCCTCCAGCGTCTTGCCCAGCGTTGAAACGCTCACCGACGCGCCCGGCGTGGCCGCAGGCGTGCGGACAGCGGCCGCCTTCGCCTGGGCGGCGGCTTCCGTCTCCGGCCCTGGCCGCTTGGCCGGGGGGGTGACTCCCGGGTTCGGGTCGGGCGTGTGTCCGATCTTCATTGCACTCTCCATCGCCCCTGTGGAAGGGGCATCGTGCAGATGCTATCGGCAGTTTCCGGAGCGACTTGAGGGCTGTCATGCGAATTCCTTGGCCAGTGGCGTCACATGGTCAATTCCACTGTTCGGGCATCCAGCACGGTACCGGTCAGGATGCGGCCGTTCTCCATGCGCACCCGTGCCGCCTGGCCGACCACCCCGACCGTCAGGGCCTGGCCATCCGAGCTGATCGAAAAGCCCGAGCCCTGCGCAACCACCCGCACCTGGGCGCCGGCCTGGAAGGCCATCGGCGCCCGCACCATGGACTGGCGGATCGCCTGGCCTGGCTGGTAACTGCGCGTGGCGATCTGGCCCACCCACAGCGCCGGATCGGCCAGCACGGGCGATCGGTCTTCCGCCCAGTCGACCTCGCCCTGTTCGGCGTCGTCGGCCGTGAGCACCGCCCCCTGCGCCACCTGCCCGCGCAGCATCCAGGCTGGCCCGAACGCCTTGACCGTGATCGGCAGGAACACGCTCCAGCGCGTCACGCCATCGACGCAGCGCAGGCCCAGCCGCGTGCGGCCCCACAAGCGGGTGTTGGGCGGCAGGTAAGGTTCGACCTGTGCACAAGGCGCCAGCTTGAGCCGGCTGTCCAGCGCGCCCACGCTGACCTCCATCCGCAGCGGGCCCTTGGCGTCCGGCGGCAATTGGGCCAGCGCCTGGTCGACCCACTGCTGGCTGATCTGTTCGTACTGCGCCCAGGCGGGGGCGCACAGTGCTGCCAGCAACGGCAATCCGACCTGGCGCAGCCTTCGTGCAAAGCCCATGGCGGCACCTCCTGCAAATGTGAATGGGACGGCCGCAACTGTAGGCAGGCCGGCAGCGGGCGAAGCCGCGAACTGCCCGCCAAACACGCCCCTCATCGCGGCTTCGCGCAAGCGACCGACTTCCACAATTCCCGGCACCCCCTGCTCCGTCCGCACCCGTGGCGGAGCCAACCATCGCACGAGGTGATGCCCATGTTGGACAAATTGACCGGCACGCTGGACTTCCAGGCCCGCGCCCTGCTGCTGCGCT
>CAJYRH010000620.1 GCA_913776795.1 uncultured Pseudorhodoferax sp.
GTGCAGACGGCCACGCGCTCCGCCTGCAGCAGCGCCCGCGAGGTGCGCACGCGCGGCGTGGCTACCTCCATCACCTGCTCGCCGAAGCGGAAGACCACGCCGTGCGCCTCGGCCAGCCAGGCCGCGAGTAGACCGACGGCGGTGCGCGATTCCACGCGCGCCTCGTGTGGGCTGTGGAGCACCGCGCGCGCCGGCCCGTGGCGGCTGTCCAGCCGCAGGGTGGACGCGCGGCGGGCGGCCTCGGCCACATCCAGCAGTTCGCAGCCGGCGGCCATCTCGGTGGCCATGAACTGCTCGAGCACGGCCAGAGCCTTGTCGCGGAAGGCCGTGAGATACAGGCCGCGGTGGACGATGTCGATGCCCGCCTGCGGTGCCACCGTGCCCCACACCTCACGGGCGCGGCGCGCGCGGCGCCAGGTGTCGCCGGCGCCCTGCCCCGTGACGGTGAGGAAGCCGAAGTTGCGGATGGAGGCGCCGATGCAGGCCGCGTCCTTCTCGACGACGCAGACCTTGAGGCCCCGCTGCGCCGCGGTATAGGCATGCGCCAGCCCGACGATGCCGGCGCCGACGACGATGAGGTCGAAGTGGGTGTTGCTCATGAGGAGGGAATTCAGCGCCGGCGCCAGCGTTGGGTGCGCCGTTCGACCCAGCGGCCCAGCAGCAGGTACAGCAGCGTGACCACGGCCGAGGTGCCGGCGATCAGCACCGCCATGGCGGCCGCCGCACCGGTGTCGCCGGCCTCGTCCAGGTTGAGGATGGCGACCGACGCCAGCCGCGTGTCGGGCGAATACAGGAACACCACCGCCGAGATGGTGGTCATGGCGTTGATGAAGAAGTAGCGCGACACGTCCAGCAGCACCGGCAGGCAGATGGGCAGCGTGACCCGGCGCAGCGTGGTGAACATCGACACCTTCAGCGAGGCCGACACGGCCTCGAACTCGCCGTCGATGGCCTTGAGCGCCGTCACCATGGTCAGGTGGCCGGTCGTGTAGAAGTGCACCACCGTGCACAGCACCAGCAGCGCCAGGGTCTGGTAGAGGCCGTTGAGCGGATTCCACGGCGCGTTGAAGAAGAAGATGTAGCCCAGGCCCAGCACCAGGCCGGGCACGGCCATGGGCAACATGGCCATCAGCCGCACCACGGGCCGCAGTGCGTCCAGCCCCCGCGTCTTCTCGAGCACCCAGGCGCCCAGGAACACCAGCACCGTGCCCGCCACGGCCGTGCAGGCGGCCAGCAGCACGCTGTTGAGCACCGCGCCACCCAGCTCCGTATCGACGATGCCGGCGGTGTAGTGGTCCAGGCTGGGCGTCAGGTTGTAGGGCCAGAATTTGGCGAAGGAGGCGAACACCGCCATGCCGAACATGGCCAGCATCAACGCGCACACCATCACGCAGTAGGCCGTCATCGCAGCGTCGAAGCCGCGCGCGGGCCGCGGCACCAGCGCCACGGCCCGGGCGCCCAGCATCGCGGTCTGGCGACGCTGCACGAAATGGTCCACCGCGAAGGTGAAGGCCGCCGGCGCCAGCAGCAGCAGTGCCACCACCGCGCCGCGCTGGAAGTCCTGCTGGCCGATCACCAGCTTGAACACGTCGGTGGCCAGCACGTTGAAATTGCCGCCCACCACCTTCGGAATGCCGAAGTCGGTGATGACCAGCGTGAAGACCACCAGCGAGGCCGAGATCAGACCGTACTTGGCGCCCGGCAGCGTGATGGTGAAGAAGCGCCGCACGGTGCGCGTGCCCATGGCGTCCGCCGCCTCGTACAGCCGCGCGTCGGCCAGCGACAGGGCCGTGACCAGGATCATCAGCGCATGCGGAAAGGTGGCGAAGCATTCGGCCAGCACGATGCCGGGTGCCCCGTAGATGCCCTCGAAGCCCAACGCCTGCCACAGCCCGCGCGCGGCGCCCTGGTTGCCGAACCAGTAGATCAGCGAGATGGCCGACAGCAGCGAGGGCGCGAGCAGCGGCAGCAGCGTGATGCTGCGCAGCAGTCCCTTGGCCGGCATGCAGCTGCGCGTGAGCGCATAGGCGAAGGCGAAGGCCAGTGGGATGACGATGACGGTCACCAGCGCCGACACCCAGACGCTGTTCCACAGGCTGCCGAGCAGCGCGGGCGAGGCCAGGTAGCTGCGGAAGTGCTGCCAGCCGGATCGGCCGTCGGCCTCCTGCAGGGCCTGCGACAGGATGGCGCCCAGCGGCAGCAGCAGGCCGACGAGCAGCAGCAGGGCCACGGCGACCAGCACGCCGTGCGCGGCGCGCTCGGTCCAGTGCACCTGCAGCCGCACGGGCGGAAGACGGACGGCGGCTTCCATGGTCAGAAGGTGTGAATGAATCGGGCGTGGCCGAGCGGGCTGCGAAAACGCGCCCAATCAAGGCGCAACGCGCAGCCATAGCTCGGGCTATGGCGAGCATTTGCAACGCCGAGTGGGCGTGTTTTGGCAGGACGAGCGGACATGGCAGGTTCGTTCATACCTTCTCAAACCTCGGGGGCCGCGAAGACGCGCAGGCGGTCCAGCCGCAGGGCGAAGCGCAGGCGGCGCCCCTCCTGCACGCCGAACTCGTCCATCTGGTTGAGCGAGAACTGCATCTGCAGCGGCCCGGGTAGTCCCTCCACCACCAACTCGGCCAGGCAGTTGCCGCCGAGGAATTCGATCTGCGCCACGGTGCCGGTGCACAGGCCGGGATGGTCGGGCGCGAAGCCGGTCATCGCCCGGTCTTCGGGCCGCAGGTAGAGCATCACCGGCCGGCCCGGCCGGAAGTCGGCGCCGTGGTCCGGCTCGACCTGCCAGCGCCGGTCGCCGCAGCGGAACCAGCGCTCGCCCTCGGCCACGGCCGGCAGGCGGTTGACCTTGCCGACGAACTCGGCCACGAAGGGCGTGGCAGGTTCGCGGTACACCTGCAGCGGCGTGCCCACCTGTTCGATGACGCCATGGTTCATCACCACGATGCGGTCGGCGATGGACAGTGCCTCTTCCTGGTCGTGCGTCACCATGATGGTGGTGACGCCCAGCCGCCGCTGCAGCGCACGGATCTCGTTGCGCAGGTGCACCCGCACGATGGCGTCGAGCGCCGACAGCGGCTCGTCCAGCAACAGCAGGCCCGGCGAGGCGGCCAGTGCGCGCGCCAGCGCCACCCGTTGCTGCTGGCCGCCCGACATCTGCGCCGGGTACTTGCCGCCGCTGCCCGGCAGGCTGACGAGCTGCAGCAATTCCTCCACCC
>CAJYRH010000621.1 GCA_913776795.1 uncultured Pseudorhodoferax sp.
GCTGGCCGTGGCCCGCATCGCCGGCGAGACCGCACCGCTGTTGTTCACCGCGCTGAACAACCAGTTCTGGACCTCCAGCATGGGCGAGCCCATGGCCAGCCTGCCGGTGACGATCTTCAAGTTCGCGATGAGTCCGTACGAGAACTGGCAGCAGCTGGCCTGGGCCGGCGTGTTCCTGATCACCGTCGCCGTGCTGGGGTTGAACATCCTGGCCCGTGTGCTGACGCGCTCCAAGCAGTAAGCCGAATTTCAAGAGAGAACCGTTATGCCCGCAAGCATCGCCACCCCGGTGACGGAACGCGCCAAGATCGCCGTCAAGGACCTGAACTTCTACTACGGCAAGTTCCACGCCCTGAAGGGCATCAACCTGGAGATCCCCGAGAAGAAGGTCACCGCCTTCATCGGTCCCTCCGGCTGCGGCAAGTCCACGCTGCTGCGCACCTTCAACCGCATGTTCGAGCTGTATCCCGAGCAACGCGCCGAGGGCCAGATCATCCTGGACGGCGAGAACCTGCTCGAAAGCAAGCAGGATGTCGCCCTGGTGCGCGCCAAGGTCGGCATGGTGTTCCAGAAGCCCACGCCGTTCCCTATGTCGATCTACGACAACATCGCTTTCGGCGTGAAGCTGTTCGAGAACCTTTCGGCCACCGACATGGAGGAGCGCGTCGAGTGGGCATTGCGCAAGGCCGCCCTGTGGACCGAGGTGAAGGACAAGCTGAACCAGAGCGGTTCCGGCCTTTCGGGTGGTCAGCAGCAGCGCCTGTGCATCGCCCGCGGCATCGCCATCAAGCCCGAGGTGCTGCTGCTGGACGAACCCTGCTCGGCGCTGGACCCGATCTCCACTTCCAAGATCGAGGAACTGATCACCGAGCTGAAGGCCGACTACACGGTGGTGATCGTGACGCACAACATGCAGCAGGCGGCCCGCTGCAGCGACTACACGGCCTACATGTACCTGGGTGACCTGATGGAATTCGGTGCCACCGAGCAGCTGTTCTTCAAGCCCAAGCGCAAGGAGACCGAGGACTACATCACCGGCCGCTTCGGCTGATCCGGAACCCTGGTCCCAGAGGAAACACAACATGTCGGACAAACATCTTTCGACCCAGTTCGATGCAGAACTGAACAACGTGTCGAGCCGGGTCATGGAGCTCGGCGGGCTCGTGGAATCGCAAATCCGCAAGGCGATCTATGCGCTGGCCCAGTTCAGCACCGAAGTCGCCGACGAGGTCGAGGCCGCCGAGCAGCAGGTCAACGCCATGGAGGTGGAGATCGACCGCGAGCTGGCTTCCATCATCGGCCGGCGCCAGCCCACGGCGCGCGACCTGCGCCTGCTGCTGGCGATCTCCAAGACCACCGCCAACCTGGAGCGGGTGGGCGATGAGTCCGCCAAGATCGCGCGGATGGCCAAGTCCATCGCGCAGAGCGGTTCGGCGCGGCAGCTGCCTACGCTGGACCTGCGTGTCTCGGCAGACCTGGCCTCGGGCCTGCTGCGCAAGGCGCTCGACGCGTTCGCACGGCTGGACACGGCCGCCGCCGTCAGCATCCTCAAGGAAGACGACCTGATCGACCGAGAGTTCGACGGCTTCGTGCGCAAGCTCATCACCTACATGATGGAAGACCCGCGCACCATCTCCGCCAGCCTGGACCTGCTGTTCCTGGCCAAGGCCATCGAGCGCATCGGCGACCACGCCAAGAACATCGCCGAGTTCATCATCTACATCGTCAAGGGAGCCGACGTGCGCCACGCCAGCATGGAACAGGTCGAGTCCGCCGTCCAATGAAGCACATGCCGCGCGTCCTGATCGTCGAGGATGAGCCCGCGATCGCCGAGCTGCTGGCGGTGAACCTGCGCCACAGCGGTTTCCAACCGACCTGGGCCATGGACAGCGTGACCGCGCAGGTCGAACTGGACGCTGTGCTGCCCGACGTGATCCTGCTGGACTGGATGCTGCCCGGTGAAAGCGGCCTGTCGCTGGCGCGCAAGTGGCGTGCCGACCCGCGCACCAAGGCCGTGCCCATCATCATGCTGACCGCGCGGGGTGACGAGCACGACCGCGTGGCTGGCCTGGATGCCGGCGCCGACGACTACATCGCCAAGCCGTTCTCCACCAAGGAGTTGCTTGCCCGCATCCGCGCCGTGCTGCGCCGCCGCGCGCCCGAGCAGGCCGGGGGCTCGGTGCAGATCGGCGCACTGCTGCTGGACAGCGCCACGCACCGCGTGAGTTACGAGGGCCAGCCGCTCAGGATGGGCCCGACCGAGTTCAAGCTGCTGCACTACCTCATGCAGCATGCCGAGCGCGTGCACAGCCGCTCGCAGCTGCTGGACCGCGTCTGGGGCGACCACGTGTTCATCGAGGAGCGCACGGTGGACGTGCACGTCAAGCGCCTGCGCGAGGCCTTGTGTGGCGCCGGCCCCATGGTCGAGACCGTGCGTGGCGCGGGGTACCGCATCACGGCGCAGCCGGTGGCGCCCTTGGCCACGGCACGGTCGCCACGCAGCACGCAGGCACCGTCCACTTCGGAATCCGCTTCCTGACATCCTGCCCGCGCGGGCAGCCGCGACAATCGTTCGCATGTGGTTGCGTTTCACGAGTTTCGTTGTTGTTCTGCTGACCGGTGCCGCCGTCGGTTGGTGGGTGCGGGGTTGGCCCGCCGCCTGTGCCGGCATGCTGCTTGCAGCTCTGGCCTGGTGGTTCTTGGACGTGGTGCGTGCGCTGCGCCTGCTGCGCAGCCTGCGTGACGGCGACACCCACCTGCTGCCGCGCATGCGCGGCCTGTGGGGCGAGTTCGCCGACCGCCTGCGCCGGCAACAGCGCATCGGCGAACGCCGGCTGCAGGACAGCGAACGCCGGCTGCAGGAGTTCCTCGAGGCGATCCAGGCCTCGTCCAACGGCGTGATCCTGCTGGACGCCGAGGGCCGCATCAACTGGTGCAACCCGACGGCGGCCGCGCACTTCGGCATCGACACCGGGCGCGACAACGAGCAGCTGATCGGCAACCTGGTGCGCGACCCGGCCTTCACCAGCTACTACGCGCATCCGGACCCCACGCGCAACGCCATCGTCACCGGCAACGGCGACAGCACAGGCCATCCCGTGCGGCTGGCGGTGCGCTTGCACGCCTATGGGGAAGGCCGCCGGCTGATGCTGTCCAACGACGTCACGGCCGTGGAGCAGGCCGAGGCCATGCGGCGCGACTTCGTGGCCAACGTATCGCACGAGATCCGCACGCCGCTCACGGTGCTGACCGGTTTTGTCGAGACGCTGCAGTCGCTGCCGCTGGACGAGACCGAGCGTGCGCGTTACCTGGAGCTCATGGCGCAGCAGGCGGCGCGCATGCAGACCCTGGTCAGCGACCTGCTGACGCTTTCGCGGATCGAAGGCAGCCCGCCGCCGGGCCGCAGCGAATGGACGGCGCTTGGCGCATTCAACGACGACTGCGAGGACGAGGCCCAGGCCCTGTCGTCGCTGCTGACTGCCGGTCAGGGTGCGCCCCATGCGCTGCGCTTCGCACCTGCACCGGCGCTGGCGCTCGCCGGTTCGCGCACCGAACTCATGAGTGCGCTGTCCAACCTCGTCAGCAATGCCGTGCGCTACACGCCGGCCGGTGGCAGCGTGGACGTGGCCTGGCAGACCTTGGCGAACGGGCAACTGGAGTTCGCGGTGGTGGACACCGGCCCCGGCGTCGCGCCCGAGCATCTGCCACGGCTGACCGAACGCTTCTACCGCGTGGACCGCAGCCGTTCGCGCGAGACCGGCGGCACGGGGCTGGGTCTGGCGATCGTCAAGCACGTGGTGCAGCGCCACGGGGCCGAGCTGCGCATCCAGTCCACGTTGGGCAAGGGCTCGCGGTTTGCCATCGTGTTCCCGGCCAGCCGGGTGCGCGCACAGGCTCCGGTCAACGCCGCCGCGTGAGGCGCCAGAGCAGCAGCAGGAAGAGCAGGGCCGTCGTCCCCAAGGCGGCTGCGCCCGCCATCCAGAATGCGGCGGGCGATTGCAGCGCAGGCCAGGGGCCGAGGCCGCGGTAAGCCAGCAGTTGGCCGCCGTACAGACCCACGCCCCACAGCAGCACGCCGTAGACCAGCAGCGGCGCCACCGTCACCTTATAGCTGCGCAGCACGAACACGCAGACCGCCTGCACGGCATCGGCCAGGTGGTACAGCGCGACCCAACCCAGCAGGCCGGCGGCCACGGCGGCGGCGGCCGGGCTGCCGGCGTAGAGCGTGGCGATGGGTCCGCGCAGCAGCGCCACGGCGCCGGCCAGCAGCAGGGCGGTGCCGGCGGCCAGTGCGAGGCCGGTGTGCAGGCTGGCGCGGGCCCGGGTCGAATCGTTCTGGCCAAGCCACCAGCGCACGCGTGAGCTGGTGG
>CAJYRH010000622.1 GCA_913776795.1 uncultured Pseudorhodoferax sp.
TCCAAAGCTCGGGAACCAGCCCAGCCAGACCGCGAAGACCAGGATCAGCAGAATGCCGATCAGGAAGGTCGGCAACGACACGCCCAGCAGCGAGAGCGTCATGAGCACCTGGCTCATGAAGCTGCCGCGGCGCAGCGCGGCGTAGACGCCTGCCGGCACGCCGACGAGCAGCGCAATCAACGCGGCGACCAGTGCCAGCTCCAGCGTGGCCGGAAAGCGCTCGGCGATCAGCCGCGACACCTTCGCCCCCTGGCGCAGCGACAGGCCGAACTCGCCCTGGGCCGCGTTGTAGAGGAAATGCCAGAACTGCACGATGAAGGGCTTGTCCAGGCCCAAGGCCTGGCGGAGCTCGCGGATCTGGTCCGGCGTGGCATCCTGCCCGAGCAGGAACACCACCGGATCGCCGACGTACTGAAACAGCAGGAAGGCGATGAAGGCCACGGCCACCATCACCACCACCGCCTGCAGCAGCCGGCGCAGGATGAATGCAAACATCGCTTGTTGCTCCTGGGCAGATGGCGCGCTGTGCGCCATCAGGCCCGCGGAATCAGTTGACCTTGATCAGGCGCCAGTCGAGGCGGTTGTCGGCGCGGTGCACGACGTCGATGTTCTTCTTCATGGCCCAGGGGATGACCTGGTTGTACAGCGGCAGGTGCGAGACATCCTCGTGCGAGAGGATCAATGCCTTCTCGATGAGCTCGTTGCGGTTCTTCAGGTCCGTCTCGACCTTCACACGTTCGATGAGCGCATCCATTTGCGGGTTCGAGTAGCGGCCCACGTTGTAGTTGCCGTCGCCGCCCGCGCCGACCGAGCGCACCAGCGATTGCAGGCTGTACAGCGCGTCGAAGGTCGGAACGCCCCAGCCCAGCATGTAGATGCTGGCCTCGTAGCGCTGGATCATCGGGAAGTAGGTGACCAGCGGCAGCGTACGCAGCTTGGCCTTGACGCCCACGCGCGCCCACATCGCGGTGATCGCCTGGCAGACCGCCTCGTCGTTGATGTAGCGGTTGTTGGGACAGGCGAAGTCGACTTCGAAGCCCTGCGGGTAGCCGGCGTCGGCCAGCAGCTTCTGCGCCGCCGCGGCATCGTACGGCCAGCGCGCGTCGGCCTTCTTGGTCCACCCGTTGACCTGCGGCGAGATCAGCGTGCCAGTGCTCTGGCCCAGGCCGCGCAGCGTCACGCGCTGGATCGCGCCGATGTCGATCGCCTGGTACAGCGCCTTGCGCACACGCACGTCCTTGAGCGGGTTCTTGCCCTTGACACTGGAGCCCACCAGCTCATCGCGGAACTGGTCCATGCCCAGGAACAGGGTGCGGTTCTCGACGCCGTCCATGACCTTCATGTCCGGGTTGCTGCGCAGACGGCCCAGGTCCTGCGGGCTGGGATCGAGCACGAAGTCGGTCTCGCCGGACAGCAACGCCGCCAGACGCGTGGCCTGGGACTTGATCGGGGTGTAGACGATCTCCGTCACGTTGCCGCTCGTCTTGCCCCAGTAGTTCGGATTGGCCACCAGGACCATGCGCTGGTCGGGCTGCCATTCCTTGAGCATGTAGGGGCCGGTGCCCATGGCATTGCGGTGGGCGAAAGTCTCGTCCTGGGTCTTGATGTCCTTGGGCTCGGTCGACCTGTTCTTCTCGGCCCAGGCTTTGCTCATGATGCGCAGCTCGGTCAGCTGGTTGACCAGCGTGGGCGTGGGCGCCTTGAGCATCACGTCGACCGTGTTGTCGTCGACCTTGACCACCTTGTCGATGCCCTGGGCGTAGACCGCGTAGTTGGAAGTCTTGGCCATGGCGCGCGTGAGCGAAAACACCACGTCATCGGCGGAGAAAGGCGAACCGTCACTGAACTTCACGCCCTTGCGCAGCATGAAGCGCATCTGCGTGGGGCTGATCTGCTTCCATTCGGTTGCCAGCTGCGGCTCGGGCTTGAAGGTCTTGCTGTTGTAGTAAACGAGCGAGTCGTACATGGACGCATGCACGCCGTTGCCGAGCGCATTGTTCTGCGAATGGATGTCCATCGTGGGGATGTCGCTGGCACTGGACCATTTGAAGGTCTTGGCGTGCGCAGCACTCCCAAGGCTCAGCGCGACGAATGCACCGGTACAGAACAAGGCAATTTTTTGCATGGGCAGACTTTGGAAAAAGAAGATTCCACTATGCAACAAGCGGGCCAGACCGGGCAGCCGGAGTTTCCCCATGCGATCAGGGGGCAGGCTGGGGCCGCGCACGCAACTGCAGCGGCCCGTACCAGGCCTGCACCCGGCTGCCGGTGTTGTCCGAGTCTGTCATGATGCCGACCGCCAGCAACGCGCCTGGCTCCTCGCCAAAAGCGTGAACGAAATCGGCCCGCACATCGCGTTCGTAGTCGTGCCACTGGCCGAGACCGCTGGAGCCGGACTCCACCACGATCTTGCGGATGCGGTCGGTGCGCGGGTTGAGGATCACGCTGCCAGGTACGCGGGTGTTGCACCACACGTACATCAGCGTGGCGTAGGGCATTTCCTCTCCGGTCAGAGCACGCGCGAGCTCGGACAGCATCGCGTTCTTGGCGGAAAAGCGGCCGCGATCGCCTTCGAAGGCCAGCACGAGGCGCACCGGCGCATCGTCCGTATCACGGGCAGCCATGTCGGCACCGGCGATCAGGGCCGGCACTTTCCAGGAGAACGAGAGTTGGCCCAAGGCATCGGCCGGCACATGGACCTGTCTGCGCACCATGCTGGCCGAGGCGTCTGCGGTCACGGCCAAGGCCGCACGGCCATCGACCCGCACCGGTTCGAACTGCGTTTCGCGCTTACCTGGCAACGACAGGCGTTGCCATGGCTTGCCGTCCACCTGCGGCAACGACGCCATGGCCCAAGGCGTCTGGGCGATCGCGGCAACAGCCACCGGCTCGTCCTGCTCCGAACGCCAGGATGCGCATCCTTGCAATTGCACTGCCACCAGGGCCATCAACACGAAGCGCATGGGTCATATCCATTCGAAAGCAGCACGCACAAAAAAGCCGCCGGTCTTGCGACGCGGCGGCTTTATACATTGCAATCGTCAAGCTGCGCTAGGCAGCTTTCTGATTAGAACGTGTGGACAACGCCCAGACCGACGGCGTAGGGATTGGCAGATGCCAGACCACGACCGTTGGCATTGACAGCGGTGATGGCGTTTTGGTCATAGCCCTTCACGAAGTCGACATACACACGGGTACGCTTGGACAGTGCGTAGTTGGCGAACAATTCCAGAGCCTTGATATCGGCTTCGGTATTGCGAGCGTACGCCACACCGACGTTAGCAGGGCCGAACGGAGCAACCGCAGCCAAGGTCCAACCCTTGCCGCCAGCCAGTTGGCCACCGCTACCTGCAGCACCACCCGCGCTGAAGGTGTTGTAGTTCTGCGTCAGGTCGCCATCGCGCTCGCGACGGTTGTACGTAGCGGCGAGCTTGACCACTTGCAGGTCGTAGCTGGCGCCGACAGCGTAGGCCGTGCGCAGACCTTCAACCGACTTGGTCTCAGCAATAGCGCTCACCGACAGCGGGCCGTTAGCGAAAGTTGCGCCCAGGCTGTAACGGTTCTTTGCCGCGGCCGGCACGTTGATACCCTGCACAGAGCCATCAGCATCACCCTTCGGAGTGAAGCCGGCACGAACCACGAAGCCGCCAAAGTTCGGAGAGGTGTACTGCAGCTGGCTGCTGCGACGCGAAGAACCGTACCACGTCACAGCGCTGATGCCAGCACGGTCGTAAGCAGACGAGTACGAGGTGCCGTTGAAGTCGTAGGCGCCCATGACTTTGGCACCGATCGACGAAGAACGACCCAGTTGGATCGCACCCCAGCCGGCGCCTTCCAGGCCAACCCAGGCTTCACGACTGAAAGCCACGGCAGTGCCGCCGGTGGACAGGTCCAGGCCACCAGATTGCAGGTTGAAGTTAGCCTTCAAACCGCCGCCCAGATCTTCCGTACCGCGGAAGCCGATCACCGACGTGCTGTTGAAGCCGTCTTGCGTGCCAGCGTAGCCTTCGCCATTGTTCATGCCCCACTTGCCGTCCTTGACCTTACCGAAGCCAATGTCCAGCACGCCGTACAGGGTGACGGACGACTGAGCCATGGCGGCGCCGGAAGCGGCCAGCACGGCCAAAGCGATCAGACTCTTTTTCATTGCGAGATTCTCCAAGGTTAAACAGAGGGCTCCGGTTCGATGAGACCGCATCGTGCTTCAGCACTTTTGTTCGATCTCGCCGGAGTCCCGGGCCAACCTCCTTTTGGGAAGTTGAGCGTATTGCACCAGAACGGGTGCCCTTGGGCAAAAGAAAAGGCCAATAAAGCTTCTATTTCGTCGCATGGTTACAACAGGCGCGCGGGGGGCAAAGGTCGGGCATCGCGGTCTTCCCGTCCCGGGCCGCGCCTATACTGGGTTTTTCCCGAGCGCACCATGGACGCACTGCTCAGCACCTTCGACGCCGCACTTCGCACGCTGTTCGTGCAGCCGCATGCCAGCCGGCCGTGCCCCACCTTGCCGGCACAGGCCAGCACACTTGCGGACGAAGAGAAGCAGTTGTCGGGTGCGCTGATGCGCGTGAACCATGTCGGAGAGGTGTGCGCGCAGGCGCTTTATTCAGGCCAGGCGCTGGCGACGCGCGATGCAGCACTGCGGTCGCATCTGGAGGCCGCGGGCAGGGAAGAGACAGACCATCTCGCCTGGACGGCCGAGCGGCTGGAGGAACTGGGCGCCCGGCCTTCGCTGCTGAATCCCCTCTGGTATGCCGGCGCATTCACGCTCGGCTTCGTCGCGGGGAAGGTCAGCGACCGGTTGAGCCTGGGCTTCGTGGTCGAAACGGAGCAGCAGGTCGCCGAGCATCTCGCGTCGCACCTTGACCGGCTGCCTCTGAACGACCACGCCTCGCGCGCCATCGTCGTTCAGATGCGCGACGACGAGCTGCGCCATGCGCAGGATGCCGCCGCGGCTGGCGCGCTGCCGTTGCCGCGTGTGGCCAAGGGCCTGATGCGCGCGGCGGCCAAATTCATGACGACGACGGCACACCGCATCTGATAAGGCGGCCCGCGGGCCTGCCTGGTACAGATGGTGTCAGCAGTCCTTCAACTCGAAACTCGTGACGATCTCTGCCGTCTTGCCCAGCATGATGGTGGCTGAGCAGTATTTGTCGTGGCTCATGGCAATGGCGCGCTCCACGGCCGCAGCCGGCAGACCCCTGCCCGTGACCGTGAAATGCATCTGGATCCGGGTGAACACCTTGGGATCGGTTTCGGCGCGATCGGCGCTGAGCCTGACCGAGCAGCCGCGCACATCGTGGCGCCCCCGCCTGAGGATCAGCACCACGTCATAGGCCGTGCAGCCGCCAGCGCCGGCCAACACCGTCTCCATGGGACGCGGCGCAAGGTTGCGCCCTCCGTTTTCGGGCTTGGCCGCATCGGGCGCACCATCCATCGCCAGCACATGGCCGCTTCCGGTCTCGGCCACAAAACCCATGCCGGACTGCGTACCGGCAGTGCCGGTCCAGCTCACTGTGCATTCCATCCCCGTCTCTCCTTGGCCATGGGCCTGTTGGTGCGTTGTGAAATTGCCGAATTCTTCACGAAAATTCACCGCTGACATGTCACGCAATGCTGCGTCGCACAAAAATCCTCGCTATACTTGCTCCATCGCGTCGCAACTCGGCGCACCGATTGTCTCCTCCACCCTCCGAAAAGGTGGATTGGCCCCGAACCGCAAGGTTCGGGGCTTTTTTCTTTGTGGTGCCCGGCGCCGGACGGGCCTCTCGGGTTGTTCTCTATGATCCGCGCTCCCTGCACCTGCCGGCCCGCCTCCATCCCATGTCTCCGACCAAGCGCCTGTCTCCTGCCGACTACCTCAAGAAAATCCTGACCGCACGGGTCTACGACGTGGCCACGGAAACCGCGCTGGAGCCTGCCCGCTCCCTGAGCCAGCGCCTGCACAACACCGTGCTGCTCAAGCGCGAAGACCAGCAGCCCGTCTTCAGCTTCAAGCTGCGCGGCGCCTACAACAAGATGGCGCACCTGACACCGGTGCAGCTGAAGAAGGGCGTGATCTGCGCTTCGGCAGGCAACCACGCCCAGGGCGTGGCCATGAGCGCGCGCAAGCTCGGCACGCGCGCCGTGGTGGTGATGCCGACGACGACGCCGCAGCTCAAGATCGACGCCGTGCGCGGTTTCGGCGGCGAAGTGGTGTTGCACGGCGATAGCTACAGCGACGCATACCAGCATGCCGCCAAGCTGGAGAAGAAGGAAGGCCTGACCTTCGTCCACCCTTTCGACGATCCGGACGTGATCGCCGGGCAGGGCACCATCGCCATGGAGATCCTGCGCCAGCTGCAG
>CAJYRH010000623.1 GCA_913776795.1 uncultured Pseudorhodoferax sp.
TCAGGCCAGCGTGGCGTGGTGTTCGTGCACGGTCTGTTTTGCAACCGGGGCTTCTGGGCGCCCTGGATGCAGCGTGCCCGCGCCTTGGACCTGCCATGCGTGGCGGTCAGCATGGAGCCGGTGACGGGATCGATCGACGCCTACGTGGCCACCATCGACATGGCGGTGGGCAGGCTCACGGCAGCCACAGGGCAGGCACCTGTGCTCGTTTGCCACAGCATGGGTGGACTGGCGGCGCGCGCGTGGCTGCGCACGGCCGGCGCAGCAGACCGCGTGGCCCACGTGGTCACGATCGCCAGCCCGCACCACGGCACCTGGATGGCGCGGCTTGGCCATGGCACAAACGCGCGGCAGATGGAACTGGGGAGCGTCTGGCTCGCACAGCTGGAGCGCGACGAGGCGCAGGCCGACCCTGTTCCGTTCACCTGCTGGTACTCGAACTGCGACAACGTCGTGTTCCCGGTTTCCACGGCCGCTCGGGCGGGTGCAGACAACCGTTTCGTGGCGGGCCAGGCCCATGTGGCGCTGGCGTTCCACGAAAGCGTGGTGCACGAGACCCTGCAGCGCGTGCGCACCCTCTGAATCCGGCGGCAGAATGCCGGTCCCTCGATGGCTGGAACGCAGGAGCGCCCTTGGAAACGCTGGACAAGCTGGATCGCCAGATCCTGAACGCGCTGCAGACCGACGGGCGCGCAACCTACGAGCAGATCGCCGAGCAGGTCGGCCTGTCGGCCAGTGCCGTCCTGCGGCGCGTCAAACGGCTCGAAGACAGCGGGGTGATCGACCGCTACGTGGCGCTCGTCAAGCCGGAGTCAGTCGGGCTGGCGCTGACGGCCTATCTGAACGTGCGCCTGGAGAAGCTGGCCGAAATGCACAAGCGAAACCCCATGGATCTGTTTCGCGCCAGCGTGGTCACCTGGCCTGAAGTGGTCGAGTGCGAGGCCCTGACGGGCGACATGGACTACTTGCTGCGCGTGGTGGTGCGTGACATGGCCCACTACCGCAGCTTCGTCATGGGGACACTGCTCAAGCATCCCAGCGTGCAGGACTGCAGGACCAGCTTCGTGCTGGACCGCGTCAAGGCGACGACCGCGCTGCCGCTCTAGCGGGCGTCAATGGTCGGCGCGCATCTGCGCCGCTTGGCGTACCAGACCGCGCGGCACGTCGGCGCGCAGCACCTCCAGGCCCGTGCGGGCGTGCTCTTCACGGTCCAGCATGCCTGCGAACATGAAGCTCACGTCGCTCATGCGCTGGCGTGCCAGCAACTGACCCTGCGCGCGCGCAATGGCGTTCATCCAGTCGCCGCGCAACACCCACAGCGCCTCGGGATCGGCGGCCGATCGGATGCGGGCGGCCAGCCGGGCACGCTCCTGCGCATCGTCGACAACCTGGAGCTGGGCCAGCATCAGGCTGCGGATCTCCTGCAGACGCACTTCGCGGCGCGACCAGAGCCAACGCCACCAACCGTGCCGGCCGCCGCGCTGGGACGGCTCCACGCGATCCACGGGTGCGTTACCAAAGGGCGAGATGGGCACGGGCGTCCTCCAAATTTCCAAACCGCCGTCAAGAACCGCAGTATCCAAACAGCGGGTTACAACCAGATTGCAACGCGCAAAAACCTTTGTTTCGTTTGTTTCGCAACCCAATCCCCCCAGAGTATGGTCCGGAAAGCGTGCGTTTCTCCCAGCACGGCCAACATGTTCGCCGTATATTGCTGCAATGCAGCATAACACCTACTCCCCAGCGCCGCCAGCGGGCGATGGCCGGCAACGCGCCCATGTGCGGGAGGGGAACGACAAACACCGCATCGCCCCCGTCATCGTGCCGATCCGCTCGCTGGGCCCCGAGCACCGCGAGCGCATCGCGAGCCACCTGCTGGCCCTGACACCGCACGACCGTTACCTGCGCTTCGGCTATGCCGCTGCAGACGAGCATGTTCGTCGCTACGCGGACGGACTGGACTTCGGGCGGGACGAAGTCTTCGGCATCTACAACCGGCTGCTGGAACTGATCGCCATGGCGCACATCGCCTTTTCGGTCGACCCATCGCTCACGTCCTGCGCGGAATTTGGCGTCTCCGTGTCCGCGCATGCGCGCGGGCGCGGGTATGGCGCGCGTCTGTTCGAGCGCGCCGTCATGCACGCCCGCAACGAAGGCGTGCAGATGCTTTTCATCCACGCGCTGAGCGAGAACACGGCCATGCTCAAGATCGCCCGCAACGCGGGGGCCACGGTCGAGCGCGACGGATCGGAGTCCGAAGCCTTTCTGCGGCTGCCGGCTGCTACGCTGGATTCGCGTGTCACCGAACTCGTGCACCAGCAACTCGGCTTCACGGACTACCACCTCAAGGCCCAGGCGCGCCAGTTCCTGGGCTTTCTTTCCGGCTTGCAGGAGGTGCGCAAGGGCGTGCAGGGCGCACGCGGCAGAACCGGACGCTGACGCCGGGCACGGCGCCGCCATGGCACCCGTTGGCCCGGAGGACGCAGCGATCCGCTATCCTTGCGGCTCCCCCACAGCCGCACGCCGTGCACCCCCGTCAGTGTCAGACCCCTATCCTGGGCGCTCCGCGTCCGGTGGCGCAGAGCGCGAGGACAAGCGCAGCTTCCTGCAACGCCTGGCCGAATTCATCCATCCCGGCCCGGATTCGCGGGCGGAATTGATCGAAACACTCAACGACGCGGAACACAACGACATCATCGGACCGGACGCCCGGGTGATGCTCGAAGGCGTGATCCGCATGGCCGACCAGACCGCCGGCGACGTGATGGTGGCAGCCACGCGCATGGACTGCCTGGACATCGACGCTCCTTACGAGGAGCTGCTGCACCAGGTCATCGACACGGCGCACTCACGCTTCCCGGTCTACGAGGGCGAGCGCGAAAACATCATCGGCATCCTGCTTGCCAAGGATCTGCTCAAGCTGCAGCGCGCGCCCGAGCTGAACCTGCGCGCGCTGCTGCGCCCGGCCGTGTTCGTGCCCGAGAGCAAGGGCCTGAACGACCTGCTGCGCGAATTCCGTGGCAACCGCAACCACCTGGCCGTGGTCATCGACGAGTTCGGCCGCGTGGCCGGGCTGATCACCATCGAGGACGTGCTCGAACAGATCGTCGGCGAGATCGAGGACGAGTTCGACATCGCGCCGGACCACGGCGACATCTTCGGCCTGGCCGACCGGACCTACCGCGTGAGCGGCGACACGCCGGTCGAGCGCGTCGAGGAAGCCTTCGCCGTGAGGCTGCAGACCGGCCCCGACGACGGGCGCTTCGACACCATCGGCGGCCTGATCGCCCACGAGGTCGGCCATGTTCCGCGCCGTGGCGAGAAGCACGACCTGGCCGGCCTGCGCTTCCTGGTGCTGCACACCAAGGGTGGCGCCGTGCGCTGGTTCAAGGTGTTTCCGGCGACCGAATCCAGCGACGCCGCGTCATGAGTCTGCGCGCCCTGCCGGGCGCCTGGGTGGCCATGGCGGGTGCGCTGCTGGCTGGCGGGGCCCATGCGCTGTCCATCGCCGCGCCATGGGACGGCCAGCCGCAGTGGTGGCTGCAGCTGCTCGCGCTCGAGGTGCTGGTGCGCCTGGTCGACGGCGCACCGAGCGCGCGCGCCGCAGCGCTGCGCGGCTTCCTGTTCGCCCTGGCCTGGCTTGGCGGCACCTTCTGGTGGCTGTTCATCTCTCTGCATGTCTACGGCGGCCTGCCGGCCGTGCTGGCGGTGGCGTCGGTTCTGGCGCTGGCAGGCCTGCTGGCGCTGTATTACGCGCTGGCCGCCGGCATCGCGCGCCACTGCGACATCCGCAACCCGCTGGGCCGCGCGCTGCTGTGGGCCGCGCTGTGGACGCTGGCCGAGCTGGCCCGCGGCCTGCTGTTCACGGGGTTTCCCTGGGGCGCGGCGGGCTATGCACACGTGGACGGGCCCTTGTCCGCTTTCGCGCCCTGGGTGGGCGTCTACGGCATCACGGCCATCGCTGCGCTGTCGGCAGCGCTGCTCGCCTGCCTTGCTGCCTCTGCGCAAGGCCGCCTGCCTGCCGGGCTGGCCCTGGTGGCGGTGGTGGCGCTGTCCTTCGCGCTGGCCCGCATCCAGCCGTCCGCGGCAAGCGCCGTGATCGCCGAGCCGCTGCGTGTGAGCCTGCTGCAGGGCAACATCCCGCAGGACGTGAAGTTCGAGCCCGGCGTCGGCATCGAGCAGTCGCTGCAGTGGTACGGCCAGCAACTGAACCTGGCCTCGGCGCCGCTCGTCGTCGCGCCCGAGACTGCACTGCCCCTGCTGCCCGAGCAGTTGCCGCTCGGCTACTGGCAGGCCCTGCAGACGCGCTTCGCCACGGGCGGCCAGGCCGCGCTGGTCGGCCTGCCCATGGGAGACCTGCGCAACGGCTACATCAACGCAGCGGTCGGCTTCATCCCGGGACGAACGGCCCACTACGAATACGCAAAACACCACCTGGTGCCCTTTGGCGAGTTCATTCCGCCCCTCTTCCGCTGGTTCACCGAGATGATGAACATTCCGCTCGGCGACTTCCGCCGCGGAGACGTGGGCCAGCCCTCCATGGTGCTGGGGGCGCAGCGCCTGGCACCCAACATCTGCTATGAAGACCTCTTCGGCGAAGAGCTGGCCGCACGGTTCGTCGATCCTTCGCGGGCACCAACGATCTTCGTGAACATGAGCAACATCGCCTGGTTCGGCGACAGCATCGCGATCGACCAGCACCTGTCCATCTCGCGCATGCGCGCGCTGGAGTTCCGCCGGCCCATGCTGCGTGCCACCAACACCGGTGCCACGGCCATCGTCGATGCCCAAGGCAAGGTCACCCATGCGCTGCCGCGCCTCACACGCGACGTGCTGACGGGCGAGGTCCATGGCCGCACCGACATCACGCCGTACGCCGCGTGGGCTGGCCGCCATGGCCTGGCGCCGCTGTGGGCAGCGGCGCTGGCCATCGTGGCGCTGGCATTCTGGCGCCGGCGGCGCCCGTAGAATCGCCGGTTTGCGCGCCCACGGGGCGCCGCCTTCGACTTCCTTGCCGGCCCTCGCCCGGCTCCGCATCGATGCTGTCATTCCAACAAATCATCCTGAAGCTGCAGACGTACTGGGCCGAGCAGGGCTGTGCGCTGCTGCAGCCCTACGACATGGAGGTGGGCGCCGGCACCTCGCACACCGCCACCTTCCTGCGCGCGCTGGGCCCCGAAGCCTGGAAGGCGGCCTACGTGCAGCCCAGCCGCCGTCCCAAGGACGGCCGCTACGGCGAGAACCCGAACCGCCTGCAGCACTACTACCAGTACCAGGTGGTGCTCAAGCCCGCGCCCAGCAACATCCTGGAGCTGTACCTGGGATCGCTCGAAGCGCTGGGCTTCGACCTCAAGAAGAACGACATCCGCTTCGTCGAGGACGACTGGGAGAATCCCACGCTGGGCGCCTGGGGCCTGGGCTGGGAGGTCTGGCTCAACGGCATGGAGGTGACGCAGTTCACCTACTTCCAGCAGGTCGGCGGCATCGACTGCAAGCCCATCACGGGCGAGATCACCTACGGCCTGGAGCGCCTGGCGATGTATATCCAGGGTGTGGACAGCGTGTACGATCTGGTGTGGAGCAACGGCCCGCTGGGTGTTACCACCTACGGCGACGTGTTCCACCAG
>CAJYRH010000624.1 GCA_913776795.1 uncultured Pseudorhodoferax sp.
GCTGCGCGCGCCCGACGGCAGCGAGCACCTGCTGGGGACGGCCGAGACCCAGGTGCTGCGCTGCTTCGTCGAGCGCCCGCACCAGATCCTCACGCGCGAGCAGCTCGTGGGCGAGAGGTCGCGCTCGCCCATGAGCTGCTCGCGCGTGAGGATCTGGTGCGGGCGCTCGACGAAGCAGCGCAGCACCTGGGTCTCGGCCGTCCCCAGCAGGTGCTCGCTGCCGTCGGGCGCGCGCAGCACATTGGCCGCGCAGTCGATCCGCCAGCCCAGGAAGCTCGCGTAGCGGCGCTGGCCCGGCGCGCTGCCGGTTGCCGCACCGCGCCGGCGCAGGATGCTGCGCACGCGTGCCACGAGCTCGCGCGACTCGAAGGGCTTGGTCACGTAGTCGTCGCCGCCCAGTTCCAGACCCATCACGCGGTCTGCCGTATGGCCGCGGCCGGTCAGGATCAGCACGCCGGCGCTGGAGGCCGCGGCGATGCGGCGCATGAGGTCCAGGCCGTCCATGTCGGGCAGGCCCAGGTCGACGATGCACAGGTCAGGCTTTTCGTACTGCAGCCGGCGCAGCACAGCGCCGCCGGTGGCGAACACCTCGCAGGCGAAGCCGAAGTCGCGCAGCGCCATCAGCACGAGCCGGGCCACGTCGGCATCGTCCTCGATCACGTAGACCAGGGCGGGTGGGGCGCTGGCATCGTTGCCCGTGCGGTGTGTCTCGGCACTCATGTCGTCCCCTGTGCAATGGCGGCTGCGAGTTGTTCGGTGGTGAAGGGCTTGCGCAACAGCGGGCTGCCTGCGTCGCGCGGCCAGTCGTCGGGCACGTTGCCGGTCATGATGACCACCGACTTCGCGCATTGGCCGTCGCGCGCGGCCTGCGCCAGCTGCACGCCGTCCCGCGGGCCGGCCATCACGAGGTCGGTCAGCACGAGTGCGATGTCGGGGGTGGCCGTCAGCAGCTTGCGGGCTTCGGCCAGGTGGTCGGCCTCCAGCACCACGTAGCCGAGTTCCAGCAGGTTGCGTCGGACCACGCGGCGCACCTGGGCATCGTCGTCCACGAGCAGCGCCAGGCCGCGCTGGCGCGGGGCGGCGCGCGCGGCGGGCTGCTCCTGGCGTGGCGCCTCGGCCGGTGCCTGCGCGGCTGGCAGCCACACCGACACCGTCGTGCCTTCGCCGGGCGCGCTACGCACGTCCACGGCGCCGCCGGACTGTTTGATGAAGCCGTAGACCACGGCCATGCCCAGGCCCGTGCCGCGGCCGCCGCGCTGGGTCGTGAAGAAGGGCTCGAACAGATGCGCCAGCTGGTGGGCATCCATGCCGACGCCGTTGTCCTGCACGTCGATGCGGATCGCGTCGCCGGGCGAGAGCTGCAACGGCACGGCGGCGGCGGCATCGATGCGCGTGGCGCAGGCGCGCAGGCGGATGCGGGCGGCGGGACCCTGCGCTTCGCAGGCGTCGCGCGCGTTGAGCACCATGTTGATCAAGGCCTGCTCCAGCAGCGTGGGGTCGATCCAGGTCCACAGCGCTTCGCTGCCGGCTTCGATCTCCAGCTGCAAGGACTCTGGCAGCACGCGGCGCACGAGGCCCGCCACGGTGGCGAGCAGGGCGCCCACGCTGACCGAATGGGCCTGCAGCGGCTGGCGCCGCGCGAAGCTCATGAGCCCCTTGACGAGGTCGGCACCGCGGCGCGCCGCGCCCAGCGCGGGCAGCACGTACTCCTGCGTCGCGGCCTCGTCGGGCTGGCTGCGTGCGAGCGCATCGAGGTTGCCGATGACCACGGTCAGGATGTTGTTGAAGTCGTGCGCGAGCCCGCCGGTCAGGTGCGTCAGCGATTCGAGCTTGTGCGCGCGCGCGAGCAGCACCTGGGCGCGTCGCTCCTCGGTGATGTCGAAGGTCAGCTCGAAGCAGCCGCTCACGCTGCCGTCGCTTGCGCGCTCTGGCACCAGCGAGGTTCGCACCATGCGCTGTTCACCCTGGACCGTCTGCAGCTCGTACTCGAAGGTCTGGGCCTGGCCGTGCAGGGCACGCAGCACGCGCGGCCGCACGCCGGCATAGACCGCATCGCCCAGGAAGGCGCGGGCACTCACCCGGTGCGGCGCGCCGGTGTCGATGCCGAACCAGTCGTGGTACGCACGGTTCAGGTAGCGGTAGGTGCGGCCGGCATCGAAGAAGCCGACGGCCGCCGGAATCGAGTCCATGACCAGGCGCACCCGCTGCTCGCTGCGCTGCAGCTCGGCCGTGCGTTCTGCCACCCGGGCTTCCAGTTGCCCGGTGTGGGCGCGGATGGTGGCCTCGGCACGGCGCTCGGCCGTCACGTCGGAGTACAGCGTCACGAAGCCGTGGCCTGGCACGGGTTCGCCGCGGATGCGCAGCACCTGGCCGTTGGGCCGCGTGCGTTCGATCTCGTGGGCGCGAAAGGCCCGGGCCGCCGCCACCCGCTCTGCCACCAGGGCCGCAGCGTTGCCGGGACCGTAGTCGCCGCGCTGGGCGTTGTAGTCGATGAAGCTTTCGAACGGCGCGCCCACATAGCCCATGGATTCGGGGAAATCCAGCAGCTTGAGATAGGCGCGGTTCCAGGCCACGAGCTTCAGGTCGCGGTCGAAGATGGACAGGCCGCGGTCCAGCAGATCCAGGCCGGCCTGCAGCGTCAGGTAGCGCGCGAGCGGCGCTTGCGCATCGGGAGACGGGTCGTGGGTGGGCATGGCGTCGGAGCGAGGGTAACGCTTGCGACGCACCCGGGGCGCGGTGCAAACATTTGTTAAGTTTGGGCCACGGTCGTGCAACGTTCCTGGTGGATGCTGGCGGCCAGCACGGCGGGCGATGTGATGCAATCGCCCCGTCCCATCCATCCGCATCGTGCCCCTAGGAGACGAGATGACCGAAGCCACCGCCCAGTACGCGCCGCCGCCGGAGCTGGCCCGCAACGCCCATGTGTCCGGCCGTGCGGCCTACGACAAACTGGTGGCCCAGGCCGAGACCGATCCCGACGGCTACTGGGGCAGCCTCGCGCGCGAGTTCATCAGCTGGCAGACGCCGTTCACGCAGGTATTGGACAGCAGCCAGGCGCCGTTCTTCAAGTGGTTCGCCGACGGCACGCTGAACGTGTCGTACAACTGCCTGGACCGCAACGTCGAGCGCGGCCTCGGCAACAAGACTGCCCTGATCTTCGAGGCCGACGACGGCCAGGTCACCAAGGTCAGCTACCAGGAGCTGCTGGAGCGCACCTGCCGCATCGCCAACGGCCTGCGTTCGCTTGGCGTCAGGAAGGGCGACCGCGTCGTCATCTACATCTCCATGTCGGTCGACGGCGTGGCTGCCATGCTGGCCTGCGCGCGCATCGGCGCCATCCATTCCGTGGTGTTCGGCGGCTTCTCGGCCCAGGCGCTGCGCGACCGCATCGCCGACACGGGCGCGTCCATCGTGATCACGGCCGACCAGCAGGTGCGCGGCGGCAAGCAGCTGCCGCTCAAGGCCATCGTCGACGAGGCCATCGGCCTGGGCGGCTGCGAGAGCGTGCGCAACGTGCTGGTGGCGCGCCGCACGGGCGGCGCCGTGCCCTTCCAGGCACCGCGCGACCTCTGGCTCGCCGAGCTGACCGAGGGCCAACCGTCCACATGCGAACCCGAATGGGTGGAGGCCGAGCACCCGCTGTTCCTGCTCTACACCTCGGGCTCCACGGGCAAGCCCAAGGGCGTGCAGCACTCCACGGGCGGCTACCTGCTGCAGGCGGCCGTCACGACCAAGTGGACCTTCGACCTCAAGGACGACGACGTGTTCTGGTGCACGGCCGACATCGGCTGGGTCACCGGCCACAGCTACATCGCCTACGGGCCGCTCGCGCTCGGCGCGACGGAGATCGTGTTCGAGGGCGTGCCGACCTATCCGGACGCGGGCCGCTTCTGGAAGATGGTCCAGGACCACAAGGTCAGCATCTTCTACACGGCGCCGACGGCGATCCGCTCGCTGATCAAGGCGGCCGAGGGCAACGAGGCCGTGCACCCCAGGCGGTACGACCTGTCCAGCCTGCGCATCCTGGGCTCGGTCGGCGAGCCGATCAACCCCGCCGCCTGGGAGTGGTACCACGAACACGTGGGCGGTGGCCGCTGCCCCATCGTCGACACCTTCTGGCAGACCGAGACCGGCGGCCACATGATCACGCCGCTGCCCGGTGCCACCACGCTGGTGCCGGGCTCGTGCACGCTGCCGTTCCCGGGCATCGCGGCGGCCATCGTCGACGAGATCGGCAACGACGTGCCGCACGGCCATGGCGGCATCCTGGTCGTCAAGCGCCCCTGGCCCGGCATGATCCGCACCATCTGGGGCGATGCCGAGCGCTTCGTCAAGAGCTACTACCCGGCCGAGCTCAAGGGCTACTACTTGGCCGGCGACGGTGCGATCCGCGACGCGCAGACCGGCTACTTCACGATCACGGGCCGCATCGACGACGTGCTCAACGTCTCGGGCCACCGCATGGGCACGATGGAGATCGAATCGGCCCTGGTGGCCAAGACCGACCTCGTGGCCGAGGCGGCCGTCGTGGGGCGGCCCGACGACACCACGGGCGAGGCGGTCTGCGCCTTCGTCGTGCTCAAGCGCCCGCGCCCGCATGGCGACGAGGCCAAGCAGATCGCCAAGGAGCTGCGCGACTGGGTGGCGAAGGAGATCGGCCCCATCGCCAAGCCCAAGGACATCCGCTTCGGCGACAACCTGCCCAAGACGCGCAGCGGCAAGATCATGCGGCGCCTGCTGCGCTCCATTGCCAAGGGCGAGGTGATCACGCAGGACACCTCGACGCTGGAGAATCCGGCCATCCTCGACCAATTGGCGCAAGCCAACTGACGCGCTGGCACCGCCGGCGCCTTGCGCCAGGGACGGATGCGCCCATGCCGCCGTGGACGCTGCGGACCTGGGCGAAGTTCCTTCACGCCGGTGATGGTGGCGTGGAGCCCGCCTGGGCCGCGAAAGCGCCCGGGCCACACCGTGCAAAGCCGTGCATGCGTGGAGCCGCGCAGCGGGGTGAACACCGGGGACGGTGCCCTTCCAGGCGGACCTCGAGCTGTTGCGCGACCGAGGGGGCCGGTTCAGGCGCGTCCTGGCAGCAGCAGCCGCTTGCGGGGCGCCGGCTCCGGCA
>CAJYRH010000625.1 GCA_913776795.1 uncultured Pseudorhodoferax sp.
GCCACCGTGAAGGGCGACGTGCACGACATCGGCAAGAACATCGTGACCGTCGTGCTCCAGTGCAACAACTTCGAGGTCGTGAACATGGGCGTGATGGTCCCGTGCCACGAGATCCTGGCCAAGGCCAAGGTCGAGGGCGCGGACATCGTCGGCCTGTCGGGCCTGATCACGCCCAGCCTGGAAGAGATGCAGTACGTGGCCGGCGAGATGCAGAAGGACGAACACTTCCGCATCAGGAAGATACCGCTGCTGATCGGCGGCGCCACCACGAGCCGCGTGCACACCGCCGTGAAGATCGCGCCGCATTACGAAGGCCCCGTGGTCTATGTGCCCGACGCCTCGCGCAGCGTGGGCGTGGCGCAGAGCCTGCTGTCCGACCAGGCCAGCGCCTACATCGCTGAGCTCAACGCCGACTACGACAAGGTGCGTCTGCAGCACGCCAACAAGAAGCAGGTACCGCTGTGGCCGCTGGCCAAGGCGCGTGCCAACAAGACACCGGTCGACTGGGCGGCCTACCAGCCCACGACGCCGAAGTTCATCGGCCGGCGCGTGTTCAGAAACTTCGACTTGGCGGAGCTGGCGA
Source organism: uncultured Pseudorhodoferax sp. (assembly GCA_913776795.1). Next base: position 584 of record CAJYRH010000625.1, read on the forward strand.
AGTACATCGATTGGGGCCCCTTCTTCCAGACTTGGGACCTGGCGGGCCCGTTCCCGGCCATCCTCAAGGACGAGGTGGTCGGCGCCGAGGCCCAGCGCGTGTTCAGCGACGGCAAGCGCATGCTCCAGCGCATCATCGAAGGCCGCTGGCTCACGGCCAACGGCATCGTCGCGCTGTACCCGGCCGCCAGCGTGCAGGACGACGACATCGCCTTCTACACCGACGAGACGCGCAGCCAGACCGCGCTGACCTGGCACGGCCTGCGCCAGCAGACCGAGAAGCAGGTGATCGACGGCGTGCCGCGGCCCAGCCGCTGCCTGGCCGACTTCGTGGCGCCGGCGGGCAGCGGCCTGGCCGACTACGCGGGCATGTTCGCGGTCACGGCCGGCATCGGCGCGCAGGCGCGCGAAAAGCGCTTCGTCGACGACCTGGACGACTACTCCGCCATCATGTTCAAGGCCCTGGCCGACCGGCTGGCCGAGGCCTTCGCCGAATGCCTGCACCACCGGGTGCGCACCGACCTGTGGGGCTATGCGGCCGGGGAGCAACTGGACAATGAACAACTGGTCCGCGAGCAATACCGCGGCATCCGGCCCGCACCAGGCTACCCGGCCTGCCCCGAGCACAGCGTCAAGAAGGACATGTTCGCGCTGCTGCAATGTGCGGAGATCGGCATGGGCCTGACCGACAGCTGGGCCATGACGCCGGCAGCCAGCGTGAGCGGCTTCTACATCGGGCATCCCGACAGTGCCTACTTCAACGTGGGCAAGATCGGCCAGGACCAAGTGGCTGACCTGGCGCGCCGGCGCGGGGTGCCGGTGGGCGAACTGGAGCGTGCTCTGGCCTCACAGCTCTGACGTCGGCGCGTTCCTACCGAGAAAGACTTCTTACGGCGGCTTACAAAGCCGACACGGTTGCGCGAAGCTGCTTGCCTACGCTTGTCGTCCATGGGCACATGCGCCCACTCAGGAGATTCGCCATGCAAGAACCGCAGACCACTTCTTCCGCTTCGTTCGAACCCCGTCGTGCTTCTGGCAGCACCCCCAAGGCCTTGTGGCTGGCGGTGGGCGCACTCGCCGTGGCCGTTGCCGCGTTGGGCGGCACCCTAATCGGCATGCGCATGGAGCCCACGCCGGCACCCAGCAGCACAGCAGGGCTGGTTCCATTCGACACGCAGGCGCCAGCGCAGTCCGCCGTGAAGCCGCCCCGTGCTGCGCCAGCCGTTGTCCGCGCACCGGCCCAGCCCACTGCGGCGGCGCGTTGTGAGAGTTGCGGCACCGTCGTCGCCGTAACGCCTGTGCAGCGTGCCGCTCCAGCCAGTGGTGTCGGTGCGGTGGCGGGGGGCGTTGTCGGCGGTGTGCTGGGCAACCAGGTCGGAGGCGGCAGCGGCCGTGCTGTGGCTACGGTGCTCGGTGCCGTGGGCGGGGGCTTTGCCGGCAACGAGGCGGAAAAGCGCATCCGGCAAACGACGCACTATGCGGTGCGCGTGCGCATGGACGACGGCAGCATCCGCACGTTCGAGCAGAGCACCGCGGTGGCGGTGGGGCGGCCGGTGGTGGTCGAGGGAGGCGGGGTGCGGCTGAGGGAGTCGGCGTACTCCGGCAACGGCTAGGCCGCGCGCGCAATTCCAGCTTCGAAAAGGCCAGGTTCCGCAAGGAGCCTGGCCTTTTTTGCGTTCGTCTCCCAGGCCATTTGGGCGCAGCTGGAAACATTGCGCGGGCGAAGTAACAAAAACCGAACAAAAAACAGCAAGAAACTGACCCCGTCAAGGGGAACTATTCACGTTTCCTGACATTTTGTAGCGGCATTGGCCTACAAAAGCCACTAGCATCGTCCTACACCCAACAGGCGCAAGCCGCAACCGCACAACTCACATTGGTCATGAAGAACTACACGAACTCTGCGGCATGTGAGCGTTTCGGGCAGTATTTCCGCATTTCTCCGGCCCTGGACGATGCGGCGAAGGATGAAGTTTATTTCGTGCGGCATGACGTCTATGCCCGAGAGTTGGGGTTCGAGCCGGTGCGCTCTGAGCAGCGCGAGACCGATACCTACGATCGGCATTCCCTGCATTGCATTGTCCGTACCAATGACACCAGTGCGCGGCCGGTGGGCTGTGCCCGTGTGGTGCTGACCGATCCGCAGGACCGCATGCGTCCCTTGCCGTTCGAGCGTTCTTGCCGCGACTCGCTGGACCGGCGCATCATCGATCCTGCCGCCCTGCCGCGTGAGCGCATTGCCGAGGTCTCGCGTCTCGCAGTCATGGGCGACTTTCGCCGCCGTCGTGGCGAGAGCCACCGCCCGGTTTCCCTTTCCGCGCTGGACAGTGCCCTGCACCCCGCAGCGCGGTTCCCCAACATTCCGGTCAGCCTGTACTTCGGCGCCATTGCGCTCGCGCAGCGCGCAGGCGTCGAGTACCTGTTCACGCTGACCGAGCCCCGCCTGGCGAAGCATTTCGCGCGCGGCGGCGTGCGGATCGAGACCGTGGGCGCACCCATCGAACACCGCGGCGTGCGCATTCCGTCGCTGATGCGCGTGTCCGAGGTCTACAGCAGCCTGCGCGCCATGGTTCGGCCGATCTGGCACGAGGTGCATGCGCAGATGGACACCTGCTACCTTGTCAGCGACGCGATGGCGCAGGCGGCCGATGCACCGGCCCGGCATGCACCGCTGACAGCCTGAAGTCAGCCCGGGCCAGTGCGGCGCAGCGCACGGCGGTACTGCACCGCCTCTGCCACATGGGCCGCCTGCACGCTCGTACTGCCTTCCAGGTCCGCGACCGTGCGCGCCACCCGCAGCGCACGGTGGATGCCTCGGGCCGACCAGCCGAGCCGTGCTGCGGCGTGGTTCAGGACGCGCCGGGCGTCGTCGGCCAGTTGGGCGTGGCGCTCCAGTGCCAGGCCCGAGAGGTCCTGGTTCGAGCAGCCCTGGCGTTGCATCGCCCGTTCTCGCGCCGCATGGCACCGCGCCCGCACCGTCGCGGTGCTTTCGCCTGTCGGTGACTGCAACAGCTCGTCTGGCCCCAGTGCGGCCAGTTCGAGGTGCAGATCGATCCGGTCGAGCAGCGGCCCGCTCAGGCGGGACTGGTAGCGCAAGACCTGGTCTGGCGTGCAGCGGCAGGACCTCAGTGCAGCACCGAAATAGCCGCACGGGCAAGGGTTCATCGCGGCGATGAGCAGGAAGCGCGCAGGGAACTCGGCATGCCGTCCGGCGCGCGCGATGGCGATGCGGCCCGTTTCGAGGGGTTCGCGCAATGCTTCCAGTGCCGCTCGCGGAAATTCGACCAGTTCGTCGAGGTAGAGCACTCCATGGTGTGCCAGCGAAATCTCGCCGGGCCTGGGAGGCGAGCCACCTCCCACCAGCGCCACGGCGCTGGCGGTGTGGTGCGGGTTGCGCGTGGGCCGGCGCATCCATTGCGCGGGCGAGAAGCGCCCGGCCAGGCTCGCCACCGCCGCGGTCTGCAGCGCCTCTTCGGTGGCCATGGGCGGCAGGAGGTCGGCAAAGCGCTGGGCCAGCATGGACTTGCCACACCCAGGCGAGCCGACCAGCAGAACGCTGTGGGCCCCGGCAGCCGCAATTTCCAGCGCCCGCTTGGCCGCGGCCTGGCCTTTGACGTCGGCCAGATCCGTGTCAGGCACGGCGGCCGCGGGCGGGCCCGGCACCAGTCTGGCCCAGCCATCGCCAGGCGGGCTGGCCGCATCCGCGGTGTTCTGCATGGCCGCCACCACATCGAGCAGGTGCCTGGCACGCACCACGCGCATGCCCGGCACCAGCGCAGCCTCTTCCGCGCTGCCCGGCGGCAGCACCAGGGTCACCTCCTGTCCGCGGTTGTGCAAGGCCAGGCTCAGGGCCAGTGCGCCGTGCACCTGCCGCAGTTCGCCGGAGAGCGAGAGTTCGCCGGCAAACTCGTGTCCGGCAAGCCGGGACGCATCGATCTGGCCACTGGCAGCCAGGATGCCGAGTGCGATGGGCAGGTCCAGGCGCCCCGAGTCCTTGGGCAGGTCGGCGGGCGCAAGGTTCACGGTGATGCGCTTGTTGTGCGGGAACTGCAGGCCGGCGTTCTGGATGGCGGAGCGCACGCGCTCGCGCGCTTCCTTCACCTCGGTATGGGCCAGCCCGACCAGCGTGAAGCTGGGCAACCCGTTGGCCAGATGCACCTCGACGGTGACTTGCGGCGCCTGCAGCCCCACGAGCACGCGGCTTTGCACCAAAGACAGGCTCATGCGGCTGCGCCTCCCTGTTTCGGTGCCTTCGCGTCCGTGATGGCGCATGGACAGGGAGGATGCACCGGATTGGTGCTTCGTTCGCGATTTTTGTGCAGTTGGATCATGGCCCAAGCCCTTGCGTCGTGGGCGGAATAGCCCGTTGCGATTGGCACGCTCCGTGCATTGAGGACAGGCGCTATTTTTTTACATCCCGGAGAACGACCCATGAACGTGAGCATCCCCAAGAGCCTGATCCTTGCCGGCCTCGCCCTGTGCGGCACCGCCTTCGCCCAGAGCGCTGCACCCGCCCCGGATTACACGCTGAGCTACAACGCCGGCGTTGTGACCGATTACCGGTTCCGCGGCATCACACAGACGCGCCACCAGGCTGCCGTGCAGGGTGGGATCGACTTCGCACATTCGAGCGGCTTCTATCTGGGCACCTGGGCCTCGACGATCAAGTGGATCAAGGACGGCGGCGGCGATGCGCCGGTCGAGATCGACTTCTACGGCGGCTACAAGGGCACGGCCGGCGCCATCAGCTACGACGTGGGCGCGCTGCGCTACCAGTACCCCGGCCACGACCTGCCGACCAGCCCCAACACCACCGAGCTGTACGGGGCGGTGACCTACAGCATGTTCACGCTGAAGTACTCGCATGCCATCAGCGATCTGTTCGGCTTCGACGACAGCAAGAACAGCTACTACCTCGATCTGTCCGCCACGTTCGACCTGGGCAGCGGCTGGTCGTTGACGCCGCACATCGGCTACCAGAAGGTCAAGAATTACAGCGACTACTCCTACACCGATTACGCGCTGACCTTGGGCAAGGACCTGGGCAACGGGTGGTCGGCATCCGGTGCGCTGATCGCCACCAACGCCGACAAGTCCCTTTACCGCACGCCGTTGGACAAAGGCGATAAGTTCACCGGCAGGACCATGGTCGTGGTCGGCATCAAGTACGCATTCTGATTTTCGCGAGGAGCCAGCCATGAAACTTGTAACGGCGGTCATCAAACCGTTCAAGCTCGACGAGGTCCGCGAGGCCTTGTCCGGCATCGGTGTACAGGGCATCACCGTGACCGAAGTCAAAGGCTTCGGACGC
>CAJYRH010000626.1 GCA_913776795.1 uncultured Pseudorhodoferax sp.
GGCTGCGAGCCCGACGAGATGGGCATCGGCCCGGTGTTCGCGATCCCCAAGGTGCTCAAGCGCCTGGGCCTCACGGTCGACGACATCGACCTGTGGGAATTGAACGAGGCCTTCGCCGTGCAGGTCATCTACTGCCGAGACAAGCTCGGCATCCCCGCGGAGCGGCTCAATGTGAACGGCGGCGCCATCGCGGTCGGCCACCCGTATGGCGTGTCGGGCCAGCGCCTGACCGGCCACGCGCTGATCGAGGGTAGGCGCCGCGGCGCCAGGAAGGTCTGCGTGACCATGTGCATCGGCGGCGGCATGGGCGCGGCCGGCGTGTTCGAAGTCCTCTGAGGCGCGTGCGATGAGCCTGCGTCCGCTGCTGGACTTCCTGCTCTACGACTGGCTGCAGGCCGAGAAGCTCACCGATGCCCAGCGCTATGCCGAGCATTCGCGCGAAACCTTCGACGCCGTGCTCGACACCTGCGAGCGCATCGCACGCGAGAAATTCGCGCCGTTCAACCGCCTCGTGGACACCGAGGAGCCGCGGTTCGACGGCGAGAAGGTGATCCTGCCTGCGGCCAGCCTGGCAGCCAACCGGGCCTATGCCGAATCCGGCATGCTCAGCGCGGCGCAGGACCACGAGGAGGGCGGCATGCAGCTGCCCTTCACGGTCGAGGCCGCGGCCAACGCCTTCTTTGCGCTGGCCTCGGTCAGCATCAACTCGGCACTGCTGACCAAGGGCAACGCCAACCTGCTGCTGGTGCACGGCAGCGACATGCAGAAGGCCGTGTTCGCGCGCAATGAGTTCAACGGCCGCTTCTCGGGCACCATGTGCCTGTCCGAGCCGCAGGCCGGCTCCTCGCTGTCGGACGTGGCCACGCGCGCCGTGCCCGATGGCGATGGCTTCGAAGCCGACCCGCTGGGGCCGCGGTACAGGCTGACTGGCAACAAGATGTGGATCTCCTCGGGCGAGCACGAGCTGACCGAGAACATCGTGCACCTGGTGCTGGCCAAGATCCCGGGGCCGGACGGCCGGCCGATCGCGGGCACGCGCGGCATCTCGCTGTTCATCGTGCCCAAGAGGCTCGTCGACAACGAAGGCCAGCTGACCGGCGAGCGCAACGACGTGGCGCTGGCCGGCCTGAACCACAAGCTGGGCTGGCGCGGCACCACCAACACGCTGCTCAACTTCGGTGAAGGCAAGTACCCCGTGCGCGGAAGTGCCGGGGCCATCGGCTACCTGGTCGGCCAGCCGCATGAGGGCCTGCGCTGCATGTTCCACATGATGAACGAGGCGCGCATCGCGGTCGGCACATCCGCCGCCATGCTGGGCCTGGCGGGCTACTACGCCGCACTGGACTATGCGAAGAACCGGCCGCAAGGCCGGCCGCATGGCAGGGCCGGCAAGGACGCCAGCGCACCGCAGGTGCGCATCATCGAACACGCCGACGTGAAGCGCATGCTGCTGGCGCAGAAGGCCTACGGCGAAGGCGCGCTCGCGCTGGAGCTGTATTGCGCGCGACTGGTCGACCTGCAACGCACGGGCGATGCCGGCGCTGCCGCTGAGGCCGGCCTGCTGCTGGAGGTGCTGACACCCATCGCCAAGAGCTGGCCCAGCGAGTGGTGCCTGGAGGCCAACTCGCTCGCGATCCAGGTGCATGGCGGCTACGGTTATACGCGCGACTTTCCTGTCGAGCAGTACTGGCGCGACAACCGCCTCAACATGATCCACGAGGGTACGCACGGCATCCAGGCCATGGACCTGTTGGGCCGCAAGGTGCGCATGGAGCAGGGCCGTGGCCTGCAACTGCTGGGCGCGCGCTTGGAGCAGACCATGGCGCGGGCGAGCGCGCGGCCGGCCCTGGCCGACGAGACGGCGGCACTGCATGACGCCTGGCTGCAGGTGCTGCAAGCCACGCAGTCGGCTTGGGCCGGCGGCGAGCCCGAGCGTGCGCTCGCCAATGCGGTCCCGTATCTGCAGGCTTTCGGCCACACGGTGCTGGCCTGGATCTGGCTGGACGTGGCTTGCAGCCTGCCGGCAGCAGGCGGCGCCGCAGCGCAGGGGCGGCTCGCCGCCATGCGCTTCTTCTACCGTTACGAGCTGCCCAAGATCGGTGCCTGGCTGGCCGTCGTGGCCCGGTGCGACAGCACGTGCCTCGACCTGCCCGAAGATGCGTTCTGACAGCCCGCGGCGGGCGCAGACGTGACACCTGGCCGCTGCGGCTTGGGTACAGTGCGGCCATGTCAACACCGAAGAACCTGAAGCGTCTCCAGTCGCTGATCTGGCTCCTGATCTACGGCGGCCTGCTGACCCTGGTGCTCGGCTTGGCGGTGGGGCGCAGCGACGGCATCCTGGGGCACAGCCTGGTCGTCGGCGGCGGCATCGTCGCGGCGCTGGGCGTGGTGCTGATCTTCGTCCGGGCGCGGTTCTAGCCGGCGCCCGGCTGCTGATCCCATTGCCAACAAGAAACTAGGAGCGATATGAGCCGCACTGTCCGACAACTTTTCGACCTGGCGGGCAAGACCGCCCTGGTCACCGGTGGCTCGCGCGGGCTGGGCCTGCAGATGGCCCATGCGCTGGGGGAGGCCGGCGCCCGCGTGATGCTGAGTTCGCGCAAGGCCGACGACCTGGAACAGGCCGTGGGAGAACTGAAGGCCGCCGGCATCGCGGCCGACTGGATCGCGGCGGACTGCGCCAGGGAGGACGAGACGCGCAGCCTGGCGGACCAGACGCTGGCGCGCTTCGGCCGTGTCGACATCCTCGTCAACAATGCCGGCGCGAGCTGGGGTGTGCCGGCCGAGGAGCATCCGGTCGCGGCCTGGGACAAGGTCATGAACCTCAACGTGCGCGGCTACTTCATCCTGGCCCAGCAGATCGCCAACGGCTGCATGATCCGCCAGGGCGGCGGGCGCATCATCAATATCGCCTCGATTGCCGCGCTGAACGGCAACCCGGTCGGCATGAAGACGCTGGCCTACAACACCTCCAAGACCGCCGTGATCGGCTTCACGCGCACGCTGGCGGCCGAGTGGGGGCGCTACGGCATCACGGTCAACGCGATCTGCCCGGGGTTCTTTCGCACCAAGCTGTCCAACGGGCTCATCGACAGCCTGGGCGAGGACAAGATGAAGGCCGGCGCCCCGCTGCAGCGCCTGGGCGACGAGGAGGACCTCAAGGGCATCACGCTGCTGTACGCCAGCGATGCCGGCAAGCACATCACCGGCCAGTGGCTGGCGGTGGACGGCGGGGTGAGCGTGGTGCTCGGAGCTGCATGACAACGCCGATCCAGCAGCTCTTCGCCGTGCCCTTCATCGACCACCTGGGCATCGTGCTCACCCGCTTCGAGGATGGCCAGTCCGAGATGCGCTACGAGGCCAGGCCCGAGCACATGAACAACTTCCACGTCACGCATGGCGGCGCCTGCATGACGCTGCTCGATGTCTGCATGGCGGCCGCCGCACGCAGCCTGCGGCCAGAGATGGGCGTGCTCACCATCGAGATGAAGACCAGCTTCATGCAGAGCGCGCGCGGCCCGCTGGTCGGCATCGGCAAGGTGTTGCAGGCCACCGGCCGCATGGCCTTCACCGAGGCCCGCATCGAGGACCAGGAGGGCCGGCTCTGCGCCCATGCCACGGGCACGTTCAAGTACGTGCCGCGCACACCGGCCATGCCAACCCCGCCGAGCGATTGAAACCACCCAAGGAGATCCCATGCCACGCAACCAGCAGATCCTGCTCGACAACCGCCCCGCCGCCGAAGCCCAGGCCAGCAACTTCAAGCTCGTGGAGACCGACACACCGGCGCTTACCGACGGCCAGGTGCTCGTGCGCCACCACTTCATGAGCCTGGACCCCTACATGCGCGGGCGCATGAACGAGAGCAAGAGCTACGCGCAGCCGCAGCCCCTGGGCCAGGTCATGCAGGGCGGCACCGTGGGCGAGATCGTCGAGAGCCGCAACCCGCGCTTCGCCGTGGGCGAAAAGGTCGTGGGCTTCGGCGGCTGGCAGCAGTACAGCGTGGTCGACGCCAACCTGCCCGGCGTGCTGCGCAAGGTCGACACCAGCCAGGTGCCCCTGTCGCACTATCTGGGCGCGGTCGGCATGCCGGGTGTGACGGCCTGGTACGGCCTGGTCAGGATCATCGCGCCCAAGGCCGGGGAGACGCTGGTCGTGAGCGCGGCCAGCGGTGCCGTGGGCAGCGCCTTCGGCGCGCTGGGCAAGGCGCGGGGCTGCCGCGTGGTCGGCATCGCGGGCGGTTCCGACAAATGCGCCTACGTGAAGGATCAACTCGGTTTCGACGACTGCCTCGACTACAAGGCGCACGGCGACGTCAAGAGCCTGTCGGCTGCGCTCAAGTCCGCCTGCCCGGACGGCATCGACGGCTACTTCGAGAACGTGGGCGGCATGGTCATGGACGCCGTGATGCTGCGCACCAACGCGTTCGCACGCATTGCGCTGTGCGGCATGATCGCCGGCTACGATGGCGCGCCGCTGCCGATGGCCAACCCCTCGCTGCTGCTGATCAACCGCCTCAAGCTCGAGGGCTTCATCGTCAGCGAGCACATGGAGGTCTGGCCCGAGGCACTGGCCGAACTCGGTGGCCTGGTCGCCAGCGGCAAGCTGCGCCCGCGCGAGTCCATCGCCCAGGGCCTGGCGGCAGCGCCCGAGGCCTTCCTGGGCCTGCTCAAGGGCCGCAATTTCGGCAAGCAGCTGGTGCAACTCGTCTGAGCCTTCGCTGGAGGCCGCCATGGACCAGACGCACGAAGTCTTCAACCAGAGTTCGGCACTGGTCGATGTCGACCTGTTCGCCAGCAACCGCGGGCTGCGCGATGCGTTGGCGTTCCACGCGCCGGACCTGCAGTTGGCGCCGCTGCAGTCGCTGGGGCGCGACGTGGAGATCGGAAGAGCGTCGTGTAGGGAAAGAGTGT
>CAJYRH010000627.1 GCA_913776795.1 uncultured Pseudorhodoferax sp.
CGCCTTCGTCCAGGTCGATCAGCGACACGTTGAGGTCGCCACCGGCCTCGGGCTTGCGGCGCACCGTGGTCACGGAGTAGACGGTGCCGGTGCCAGCGGGCGCGACGAGTTCGAGCGCGCCGCTGCCGCAGTGCGGGCACAGCTCGCGTGGGTAGTAGACGTGCTGGCTGCAAGTGCCGCAGCGCTGGATCAGGAAGCGGCCTTCCTTCAGCGCGGCCTGGTGGCGCGCCTGGACGCCGCCCGCGGCGTCGGGTGGGAGGATGGTGGTCATGGGGGACAAGCGTGTCTCGTCGGACTTCGAACGGACGCAAGCATGCCGCCCGGGGCCGGTGGGCGCCATCCGTATTTGGTGAACGGGGTGTTCAGGCGACTTCTAGAATGCGCGATCCTCTCGGAGACAAGCCCCATGAACGCTCCTGCCAGCACCGCCCAGCTGATCCCCGAATTCCACCCGCGCGAAGTGCCCGCCGCGTTGATCGAGGCGCTCAAGGCGCGCTTCGGCGAGAGGTGTTCCACGGCACTCGTGGTGCGCGAGCAGCATGGGCGCGACGAGTCCTCGTTCACGGTGCCGCCACCGGCGGCCGTGGTGTTCGCCGAGAGCACCGAGGACGTGGCCGAGGCCGTGCGCCTGGCCACCGCGCATGCGGTGCCAGTGATCCCGTTCGGTGTCGGCTCCTCGCTCGAAGGCCACCTGCTGGCCGTGCAGGGCGGCATCAGTGTCGACGTGTCGCGCATGAACAAGGTGCTGGCCGTCAACGCCGAAGACCTGACGGTGACCGTGCAGCCCGGCGTCACGCGCAAGCAGCTCAACGAGGAGATCAAGAGCACCGGCCTGTTCTTTCCGATCGACCCGGGCGCCGACGCCTCCATCGGCGGCATGGCGGCCACGCGCGCCAGCGGAACCAACGCCGTGCGCTACGGCACCATGCGCGAGAACGTGCTGGCACTGGAAGTGGTGACCGCCCAGGGCGAAGCCATCCGGACCGGTACGCGCGCCAGGAAGTCATCGGCCGGCTACGACCTCACGCGGCTGTTCGTGGGCAGCGAGGGCACGCTGGGCGTGATCACCGAGATCACGCTCAAGATCTACCCCCTGCCCGAGGCCGTGTCGGCCGCGATCTGCTCCTTCCCGAGCATCGAAGCGGCCGTGCGCAGCGTGATCCAGACCGTGCAGCTGGGCGTGCCGATCGCGCGCGTGGAACTCATCGACCAGAACACCGTGCGCATGGTCAACGCCTACGCCAAGCTGGGCCTGCGCGAGGAACCCATGCTGCTCATGGAGTTCCACGGCTCGCCGGCCAGTGTGAAGGAGCAGGCCGAGACGGTGCAGGAGATCGCGGCCGAGTTCGGCGGCAACGCCTTCGAGTGGGCCAGCACGCCCGAGGAGCGCACGCGGCTGTGGACGGCGCGGCACAACGCCTACTTCGCGGCCGTGCAGTCGCGCCCGGGCTGCAAGGTGATCTCCACCGACACCTGCGTTCCGATCTCGCGCCTGGCCGACTGCCTGCTCGATTCCGTGGCCGAGGCCGACGCGAGTGGCATCCCCTACTTCCTGGTCGGCCACGTGGGCGACGGCAACTTCCACTTCGGCTACCTGCTGGACCCCGAGCAGCCGGCGGAGCGCGTGACGGCCGAGGAGATGAACCATGCGCTGGTAGCACGCGCGCTGCGCCTGGGCGGCACCTGCACGGGCGAGCATGGCGTGGGACTGCACAAGATGGGCTTTCTGGTCGACGAGACCGGGGCCGGTGCGGTGGACATGATGCGAACGATCAAGCGGGCATTGGACCCGCTGAACATCATGAACCCGGGGAAGATCTTTGCGATTTGAGCAGTTGACCCAGAAATAGCCGATCACCCGTAGCCGAGATTTCGTCAGAATTGGCTACTCTCCGACTTGACATGCATGGATTTCCTGCAGGCCCGGGCATAAAGTTGCGTTTTTTTCCGATGGGTTGACCATGATCCGACCGCTCCTGCCCATTGCAGCTCTTGCACTGGCGGCCTGCGTGCAGGCGCCGCCGGCCGCCTCGCCGGACCAGCCGGCCACGGTCCGCATCTGCGACAACACGGGTTGTTCGGACCGTCCGCGCAACAGCGCCACCTTTGATGCCACGCGCGACGACAACCCCGAGCAGACGCGCCGCATCGCCGCGCTGACCGACCTGGGCAACAAGGACCCGCGCGCCGCTTATGACCTGGGCCTGCGCTACTTCCGCGGCGACGGCGTGCCGCAGAACAGCTACCAGGCCCTGCAGTGGATGCGCAGCGCTGGCGAGCGTGGTCATCCACAGGCCCAACTCGCACTCGGGCGTCTTTATCTCTCGGGCGTGCAGGAGATGGGCTCCGACCCGGCAGAGGCGGAACGATGGCTGTCGCTGGCCGCAGCGCGCGGCGACAAGGAAGCCGCCAGGCTGCTGGCCGAGGCGTCCGCCGCCAAGAAGAAGAACCAGGACGAGTACAAGGCCTGGGTCGACCTGAACCGCCGCGCCGCGATCGACGCCTGGCAAACCCGCTACACCTACTACTGGGTCTGGCAACCCACCGGCTGGCGGTCCCGCTATTGAGCACAGCCCCACCAACTCTTTCTTCCAACCCATCTTCTTGCAGAAAGCCAAGCCATGAACACCTTTCCTTTCCTGCGTCCCGCCGCGCTGGCCGCCGCCGTCCTGGCCCTGGCCGGCTGTGAGACGCCCGGCGGCGGCAAGATCACGACCGGCACCGCCCCCACGGCGGTCACCGGCGGTGCAGCCGGCGGCACCAGCGCTGGTGCCAACCCCAACCTGGAACGCTGCGATGCACCGCTGGGCACGCTGGCCGTGGACGATGGACGCGGCAAGGACTGGTATGCCAGCTTCGGCGCAGCCACCAAGGTCACCTCGATCGAGCCGCTGCTGCGCCTGGCCGTACAGCAGTCCAACTGCTTCGTGATCACCTCCATCGGCAACAACCGCACCGAGAGCAAGTTGTCGGCCATTACCGACAAGCAGCGCAATTCAGGCGAGTTCCGCGCCGGCTCCAAGCAGGAGAAGGGCCAGCGCGTGGCGGCAGACTACTTCCTGGAGCCAGCCATCATCATCGACAACGACGCCACCGGCAAAGTGGCCGCCGGCCTCGGCGGCTTCCTGCCGCGCGGCTTTGGCGCACTGGCTGGCTCGATGGAGAGCAAGGCTTCGGTCGTGACCATGACGCTGTTCGACATTCGATCGGGTGTGCAGATCGGCATCTCCGAAGGAAATGCCACCGCCACCAACTTCGGCGCTGCCCTGGGCGCTTTCGGCGGCGGTGCTGCGGCTGGCCTGGGCGGCTTCTCGCGCACGCCCGAGGGCAAGGCGACGGTGGCGGCCTTCATCGACTCCTGGAACTCCATGGTGGTCTCGCTGCGCAACTACAAGGCGCAGGAGGTGAAGGGGGGCCTGGGCCGCGGCGGCGTGCTCAAGGTCGGCCAGTGAGCCGAAGCTGCTCCAGCAAGCAACCGCCTTCGGGCGGTTTTTTCATGCCTTGCTGAAAGGCGCCTGGTACACCCAGACCGGGCGGCCGTCTGCACCCACCAGTTGGGCCGTGGGGCGCCATGCTGTGGCCTCGAACTCCAGGCTGACCAGCCAGGCACCGGGCGCGAGTTCGGCCTCCGCCTTGGCGACGGCGCGCGCCATGCTCTCGGGACGCTGGAACAGATAGACGAGCGCGAATGGCCGCCTATCGGCACGCCACATGTCGCCCTGGCGCACGCGCGCCCAGGGACAGCGCAGGGCGCAGACCAGGCGCAGCGCCCAGCTCCACTCCACACCATGAAGTTCAGCCTGGGGATACATCCAGTGGAGCGCCTGCAGGCCATGACCCAGCCCGCAGCCGGCGTCCAGCACCCTTGCCCCGACTGGCAAGGGCGCGCGCTCGGCCAAGCCCTGCAAGGCATTGGCCGGTGTCGGAAACAGCGGTGCATCTCGCCAGGCGTTGAGTGGATAGACCAGGGCCAGCAGACCCAGCGGCAACAGCCAGGCCCAGGCTGGCCATTGGGCTGCGCCGCTCAACAGCAGCGCCATCGGAAAGCCCAGTGCGATCAGCGCCCGCCGCCACAGCGTGTTGCCCAGCACGCTCGCCACGACGCCCGCGGCGCTGGTCAGCAAAAGCGCAAGCCACGGCGCCGCACCGATGCCCAGCAAGGCCCAAAACATGCCCCAGGCCAGTGCCCAGGCCAGCACGGCGGGCAGCGGCCAGGGCAGGCGGGCCATCAGCGCGCCGTGCTGGGCGACAGTTTTTCGATCAGGCCGTTGAGCTCTTCCAGCGAGCCGAACTGGATGCTGAGCTCCCCCGCCTCCTGCACACGCCCAGCGCGCTTGACGCGCTTCTTGATGCGGATCTCCACATCGGCGGCGAACAGGTCGGACAGTTCCTCTTCCACCCGCTTCAGGTCGCGCGACTTCTCCTTCTTCGGCTTGGGCGAGGTCAGCGTGAACTCGGCCGACAGCTTCTTGGCCAGGCCTTCGGCCTCGCGCACCGACAGCTTCCTGGCCGAGATCTGGTTGCCGGCCGTGATCTGCGTGGCCCGGTCCAGCGACAGCAGCGCACGCGCGTGGCCCATGTCCAGGTCGCCGGCCATGAGCATGGTCTGCACCGGGTCGGCCAGCTGCAGCAGGCGCAGCAGGTTGCTCGCCGCGCTGCGCGAGCGGCCGACGGCCTGGGCCGCCTGCTCGTGCGTCATGCCGAATTCCTTGACCAGGCGCTGCAGGCCCTGGGCCTCTTCCAACGGGTTCAGGTCTTCGCGCTGGATGTTCTCAATCAGCGACATTGCGGCCGCGGACTCGTCGGGCACGTCGCGCACCAGCACGGGCACCTGGTCCAGCCCAGCCAGGCGTGCGGCACGGAAGCGGCGCTCACCGGCAATGATCTCGTACTTGCCGGCGTGCTCGCCCGCCGTCAGCTGGCGCACCAGGATGGGCTGCATGATGCCCTGGGCCTTGATGCTCTCGGCCAGCTCGTACAGCGCGCCTTCGTCCATGCGCGTGCGGGGTTGGTACTGGCCCGGCACCATGTTGTCCAGGCCCAGCGTGCTGGGCTTACCGTCGGCCACCGTCCCGGTCTCAGCGGCGGGGGTGTCGGAGACGGTGGGGCCCAGCAGGGCTTCCAGCCCGCGGCCCAGGCCCTTGGGGCGTTTGGTGACCATGTCTATGCCTTCTTGAGTTCTTCGAGGAGCGCGCGGGCGGCGGGCCAGTCGCCCAGACCCGATTCGGCGTTCAGGTGGCCGCCGGCGCCCATGTCGTGGTACATGGCGCCCCAGTCCTGCGCCATGACCTGGGCGCGCTCCTGGGTGCAATAGGGATCGTTGCGGCTGCCCAGCAGCCTGCTGGCGAACGGCAGCCGGCGGCGCACGATGGGCGCCCAGCCCGGCAGCAGCACGCGCAGGTCTTCGCGCTCGACATCGCCGGGCGCGACCAGCAAGGCGCCGCGCACCCGCGCCGTCAGCCGGCTGTGGTCGGCCCAGGCCGCGACCTGGATGCAGCCCAGGCTGTGGGCGGCCAGCACGACGGGCTGGTCGGCTGGCAGGCCCAGCAACACCTCGTCCAGCCGGGCCAGCCAGTCGCCACGCAGCGGCCGCATCCAGTCGTGCTGCTCGACACGGCGGTCGCCATAGCGCTGCTCCCACAGGCTTTGCCAGTGGCCGGGGCCGGAGCTTTGCCAGCCCGGCAGCGTCAGCACCTGCACGCTCATCTGGCGCGCGCCACCATCTCGCGCGAGAAGCTCAGGTAGGCCTGGCTGCCGCGCGCGGCGGGGTCGAACACCACGCCCGGCAGGCCGTAGCTGGGCGCCTCGGCCAGACGAACGTTGCGCGGGATCACCGTGTCGAACACCTTGTCGCCGAAGTGGGCCTTGAGTTGGTCGCTGACCTGCTGTTGCAAGGTGATCCGCGGATCGAACATCACGCGCAGCAGGCCGATGATCTTGAGGTCCTTGTTGAGGTTGGCGTGCACCTGCTTGATGGTGTTCACCAAGTCGGTCAGCCCCTCCAGTGCGAAGTACTCGCACTGCATGGGCACGACCACGCCGTGTGCAGCACACAGGCCATTCAGCGTGAGCATGGACAGGGACGGCGGACAGTCGATCAGCACGAAGTCGTAATCGCCCTGCACGGCTTCCAGCGCCTGCTTGAGCCGGCGCTCGCGCCGCTCGACGCTGACCATCTCGACCTCAGCGCCAGCCAGTTCGCGGCTGGCCCCGAGCAGGTCGTAGCCGCACTTCTCGGACTTCACACGCGCCTCGGCGATGCTGGCAGATTCCAGCAGCACGTCGTAGACCGACAGCTCCAGCGCGCGCTTGTCCACACCCGAGCCCATGGTGGCGTTTCCCTGCGGGTCCAGGTCGATCAGCAGCACGCGTTGGTCGGCACGCACCAGGCCGGCGGCCAGGTTGACGGTGGTCGTTGTCTTGCCGACGCCACCTTTTTGGTTGGCAATGCAGAAAACACGCGCCATCACTGCACCACCAGTTTGATGCCGAAGCCGACCAGGAACATCCCGGCGATCTTCTCCAGCGCACTCGATACGCGGCGGTTGGCGCGCAGGCGCTCGGACAAGCGATGGGTGAGCAGTACGGCGACCAGGCTGTAGATGAAGCCCAGCACGGCAATGGTGGCAGCCATCACGCCGAAGGTGACCAGCCCCTGGTGGTGGGCCGGGTCGATGAACAGCGGAAAGAAAGCCATGTAGAACACGATCGCCTTGGGGTTGAGCAGCGTGATGGCCATTGCCTGGCGCAGGTAGTGGCGAGGCTGCATCTGCAGCACGGGCGCGTCGCCGGGCGTGGCGCGCAGCATGCGCACGCCCATCCAGGCCAGGTAGGCCGCGCCCAGCCACTGCACGGCATGGAAGGCGGTTGGGTAAGCGGCCAGCATGGCCGCCACGCCGGCCAGCGCCAGCCAAAGCAGGATCTGGTCCCCGATGATGATGCCGGCGGCGCAGGCAAGGCCGCCGCGCAGGCCACCCTTCCCCGTCGAGGTGATCAGCGCCAGATTTCCCGGTCCGGGAATCATCAGAAAGACGACGATGGCGGCGACGAATGCGCCGTAGTCAGCAATGCCGAACACGGTATCTCCTAGGGGATGCAGGCGGCGAGTTTAAGCGGCGGTGGGGCGCATCCAGACGATGCACCGCTCGGCATCCAGGCCGGGAACCTGCAGATGTTCCACGTGAAACACCTGCACTCCCGCCGGCAGAGCAGCAATCTCCTCGAACGGTTCCTTGCCCTTCATGGCCAGCCAGACTGCGCCCGGCCTGAGCGCCGCGCGCGACCAAGTCGTGAAGTCCACCAGCGAGGCGAAGGCCCGGCTCGACACGATGTCATAGCCCTGGCCCAGGCTTTCCACACGCGCGTGCAGGCCGCGCAGATTCGGCAGCTTGAGCTCCACCGCGACCTGCTGCACGAAGGCCGCCTTCTTGGCCACGGTGTCCACGCAGTGCACTTGCATTTGCGGGTGAAGGATGGCGAAGACCACGCCAGGCAGGCCGGCACCGGCGCCAACGTCGAGCAGTGCCGGCGCATCAGTGCCCTGCTCTGCTAACGCACGCCGCAGCGGCGGCACAGCGGCCAGGCAATCCAGCAGATGCTGCGTGAGCATCTGTTCCGGGTCGCGCACGGCGGTCAGGTTGTAGACCTTGTTCCACTTGGCGATCAGGCCCTGGTACGCCAGCAACGTGTCGGCCTCGGCATCCGACAGCGCCAGGCCCAGGGCCTGCGCTGCAACGACCAACCGGTCCTTCACGCGCTGACGGCGCGGCCGCGCTTCTTGAGGTGCACCAGCAACAGCGAGATCGCGGCCGGCGTCACGCCGGAGATGCGCGATGCCTGGCCCAGGGTTTCGGGCCGCTGCTTCGCCAGCTTCTGCCGCACTTCGATCGACAGAGCCGGCACGGCCATGTAGTCGAAGTCCTCGGGCACACGCAGCGCCTCCAGGTGCGCAGCGCGCTCGACCTCCTCCTTCTGTTTGCCGATGTAGCCGGCGTACTTCGCAGCGATCTCGATCTGCTCCACCTCGTCCTCGCCCAGCGCCTCCTCGGGCACGAAGCGGCCGCCGTCCAGCGACATCAGGCCGGCGTAGTCCACACCGGGGCGGCGCAGCAGGTCGGCCAGGTTGTATTCGTGCTCGATGGCCTTGCCCAGCACGCGCTCGGCCTCAGCGGTTGGCAGGTTTCGCGGGTTGACCCAAAGCGAGCGCAGCCGCTGTGTTTCACGTGAAACAGCATCGCGCTTGCGGCTGAAGGCATCCCAGCGGGCGTCGTCCACCAGGCCCATCCGACGGCCGACCTCTGTCAGCCGCATGTCGGCGTTGTCCTCCCGCAGCTGCAGCCGGAACTCGGCCCGGCTCGTGAACATGCGGTAGGGCTCGCTGACGCCCTGGGTGACCAGGTCGTCGACCAGCACGCCAAGGTAGGCCTGGTCACGTGCCGGCAGCCATGGATCGCGGCCCAGGCATTGCAGTGCGGCATTGGCACCCGCGAACAAGCCTTGGGACGCGGCCTCCTCATAGCCCGTCGTGCCGTTGATCTGGCCAGCGAAGAACAGGCCCCGGATGGCGCGCGTCTCGAAGCTGCTCTTGAGCGCGCGCGGGTCGAAGTAGTCGTACTCGATGGCGTAGCCGGGCCGCAGGATGTGGGCGTTCTCCAGGCCCGGCATGGAGCGCACCAGCGCGTACTGGATGTCGAACGGCAGGCTGGTCGAGATGCCGTTGGGATAGAACTCATGGGTCGTCAGGCCCTCGGGCTCCAGGAAGATCTGGTGGCTGTCCTTGTCGGCGAAGCGGTTGATCTTGTCCTCCACGCTGGGACAGTAACGTGGGCCAACCCCTTCGATCTTGCCCGTGAACATGGGGCTGCGGTCAAAGCCTGAACGGATGATCTCGTGCGTGCGCGCGTTTGTGTGCGTGACCCAGCACGGCATCTGGCGCGGGTGCATGTCTGCCCGGCCCATGAAGCTGAACACCGGCACGGTGCCGCGCTCGCCGCCCGGCATGCCGTCGCCGGGCTGCTCGGTGCACTTGGAGAAATCGATGCTGCGTCCGTCCAGACGTGGCGGTGTACCGGTCTTCAAACGGCCCTGCGGCAGCTTGAGTTCCTTGAGCCGCGCGCTCAGCGACTGGGCCGGCGGGTCACCCGCGCGGCCGGCCGCGTAATTGTTCAGGCCAACGTGGATCTTGCCGTCCAGGAATGTACCGGCCGTCAGCACCACGGTGCGGCCGCGGAAGGCGATGCCGACCTGGGTCACGGCACCGACCACGCGGTCGCCCTGCACCATCAGGTCGTCCACCGCCTGCTGGAACAGCCACAGGTTGGGCTGGTTCTCCAGCATGCGCCGGATGGCGGCCTTGTAAAGCACGCGGTCGGCCTGGGCGCGCGTGGCGCGCACGGCCGGCCCCTTGCTCGAGTTGAGGATGCGGAACTGGATGCCGCCCTCGTCGGTCGCCAGCGCCATGGCGCCGCCCAGCGCGTCGACCTCCTTGACGAGGTGGCCCTTGCCAATGCCGCCGATGGACGGGTTGCAGCTCATCTGGCCCAGCGTCTCGATGTTGTGGCTGAGCAGCAGGGTCTTGCAGCCCATGCGGGCCGCGGCCAATGCGGCTTCGGTGCCGGCATGGCCGCCGCCAACGACGATGACGTCGAATTCCTGGGGATAGGTGTAAGGGGAGCTCATGCGGTGATCAATCGGGTTTTGAGGCCGGCGGCCTCGGCGGCAACCGCCTGGCGGCGGTCGGCTGTGACGAACAGGTCGACGGCGGCGTGCTGGGCCGAGCCGATGTGCAGTGCATCCATGGCGCGCAGCCGTGCGCGCTCCATGGCGGAAATGGCGAGCGCCTGGACGCGCGGATCCAGCGGCACCAGCGAAAAGTCCTCAAAGTCGCGGTGCACGTCGGCCATGATGCGGGCATAGGCATCCATGCTGACCAGGCCATCGTGGCGCTGCCGGGTCAGGGCCGAAGCCACCTCGGTCAGGCAGTGTGCGGCGACGCAGATCTCCCGTGCCGCCTCGCCCAGCGCCGCCACCTCGTCGGTGCCGGCTTCCGCGGCGTAGCGCTTGTACAGCGCAGATGTGTCGAGCAGCAGGCGCATGTCAATAACGCGCCTGCTCGCGCTCCTCGATGATGAGCTGTGCGCCCGTCTTGCCATCGGGCCGTGCGATCTGCAGGGGCTCGATCTTGCGCTTCCAATTCGGCACGCGCTCGGCAGCGCTTTCGCGCACCGGCACCAGATCGGCCACAGGCTTGCCATGGCGCAGGATGCGCACGGTCTCGCCTTGCTCGACCAGGTCGAGCATGGCCGAGGCGTTGGCGCGGAATTCACTCAGGGGCAGGGTCTGCATCTGTACAACTCTCAAGAATCTGTACATTTTATCGGGCGACACCGGACCGCGCTGCACGTGGCCGACAATCCCCCGCATGCCGCTCCCGGACGCCCCACCCTCCTGCCGCAGCGGCTGCGGAGCCTGCTGCACCGCGCCGTCGATCAGCTCGCCGATCCCGGGCATGCCCCATGGCAAGCCGGCCGGCGTGCCCTGCGTGCAGCTCGACGCAGACCTGCGCTGCCGCATCTTCGGATCGCCCGAGCGGCCGGCCGTCTGCGCCGGACTGCAACCCTCGCACGAGATGTGCGGCAGCGACGCTCGGGCCGCCATGGCCTGGCTCACGCAGCTCGAAGCCGCGACCGCGCCCTGATCAATTGGATGCCGGTGGCGCCAGGGAGGGCGCCAGCACCTCGGCCAGCCAGTCCATGAACACACGCAGCCGTGCCGGCAGCTGGCGCCGGTGCGCGTACAGCACGGTCACCGGCAGGCCCGGTGCGCGCCACTGCGGCAGCACCTCCACCAGCTCGCCGGATTCGACATGCGGCCGCAGCGCAATGGTCGGCGCCTGGATCAGGCCCAGCCCCGCAAGGCAGGCCGCGCCGTAAGCCTCGGAGTTGTTGACGGTCACGCTGCCCTGCATGGGAATGCCCCGCACCAGACCGCCTTCCACCACCTCGAAGCCCGCGCTGCGCACACCCAGGCGCGTTGCGTAGTGCACGAGCCGGTGCCCGGCCAGATCGTCCAGCGTCTGCGGCACGCCGTGGGCAGCCAGATACGCGCGGCTGGCCAGGTTGTGTTGCGCAAGCGTGCCGAGCGGCCGGGCCACGAGGTCGGAGGCATCGAGCGGCCCCGTGCGCACGACGCAGTCGAAGCCGTCGGCCACGACGTCCACGCGCCGGTCGGTGCTGGACAGCTCGATTTCCAGCGCGGGGTGCTGCGCCAGAAACTCGGCCAGGCGCGGCAGCACCACGCGGTGCGCCATGCCGAGCGACATGTCCACGCGCAAGCGCCCGCCGAGCGTCTGGCCCTGTCGAAACATGGTCTGCAG